>CBDUSC010000030.1:0-10910 GCA_965369735.1 uncultured bacterium | reverse complement strand
CAACAACTCACGGTCCGTCGTGCCACGCGTATAGTGATATGTCTCCGGTGCAAAAAGTCCTTCGGCGTGCGGGTACTGAAGCGACAGTTGCGCTGCAAGCTCGCTCGCGTCAGCCCCATGATCAGTAAATAACAGCGTCTGCTCCAGCGCCAGCTCATTACCAAGGCCAGTCAGCAATTCCGCAATATTCCAGCCTTCGATCATGGTTACAGCGTGCTGGAGCACTTTGCCCGCCACCATGATGTTCAGCAGCTCCAGCGGCGTCGTACCGGTGAGGACGCGGTATTCACCGGCCTGCATCTTGCCCTCCAGGCCCTTCCAGCTGGCCCAGGCGGTAAACAACCGCGGGTGCTCCAGAACGCCCTGGCTGGCCAGATCGTTGACCACCGTGTTGAACGCGGTACCCGGGGGAATAACGAAGTCTATGGCTTCCCCGGCAATCGGCAGCGGCGTTTGCATCAACTGGCGCGCAAACTGGTAACTCAGAGTCAGGCCCGCGACCATCGTCCCTACCACGATCACCATGCTAATAATCAGTCGGCGCAATCGATATTCCCCGTAATGAGCAGACTATTTTGCAATTTTTGTGTAACCGGACCTGGCTCCAGATGTCGTTGACCGACTTTTTTCACGGGCCAGATTCCGATTATCGCATTGCTGAGCAATAGTTCATCGCATGTATCCAGTGCGTCAAGCGTGAATTGCCCTGTTTTTGTATCGATACCCAAACGGCCCGCCCGATCCAGTATATGTCGACGCATAATACCGGCAACACCGCACTGATCCAGCGCCGGCGTCATCAGAACACCCTGCGACACCGCAAAAACGTTGCTCATGGTGCCGCAAACGACGTGGCCTTCATGGTCGAGCATCAACCCTTCCTGGATATCAGGGTCGTCCCACTCCATACGGGCCAGAACCTGCTCAAGACGGTTCAGGTGTTTGATGCCCGCCAACCGCGGGTTCGATGCCAGACGAGTATCGCATACGCATACATTGACGCCATGGGTCGCGGCAGCATCAGGATAATCAGGCCAGGCACCGATCGAAACAATTCGGGTGGGCACAGCACTATCCGAAATACGGTAACCGCGTTTACCGCGACCACGGGTCACGATCACCTTGATCACTGCCCTGGTTTTTTTCAGGCATAACGATTCGATATCGCCTGACAATGCAGCTCGATTCGGTGCAGCAATGCCAAGACGCCGGCAGCCCTCATCCAGTCTCTCCAGGTGAAAGTCCAGAAATCGAATACGGCCATCGACCAGGGCCATGGTTTCAAACAAACCATCGCCATAACTCAAACCCCGGTCATCAACCGGTATTTCGTTTCCGGGTTCGCCATTGATCAAAACCTCAGGCATCCGCAACACCCAGGGCCATCAACAGTCCTTTGGCTTTTGCCCGCGTTTCCCTGAGCTCATGTTGCGGTTCAGAGTCGGCGACGATCCCGCCACCTGCACGAAAACTGAACTCCCGGTCATGCTGCAACAAACTGCGTATCAGAATGTTCAAATCAGCGCTGCCATCGCGACCGAGATAGCCCATTGCGCCGTAAAAAGGCCCGCGCGCGCTCTGCTCCAACTCCGATATGATTTCCATGCAGCGGACTTTTGGCGCGCCAGTAATGGTACCGCCGGGGAAAACCGCGCGCATTGCCTGTCCTGGTGTCACGCCCCGTCGTACGCGCCCGCGTACATTCGACACAATATGATGTACATGTGCATACGATTCGATCGCCATCAATTCATCGACTCGTACCGTCCCCGGTCTGCATATCCGACCCAGATCATTGCGCTCCAGATCAATCAGCATGATGTGTTCGGCGCGCTCTTTTGGATGTCTTATCAACTCTTCCGACAACGCCCGGTCATGTTCAGCCACCAACCCGCGCGGTCGCGTACCCGCGATCGGCCGGGTTTGTGCCAGATCCTGGCGCAGATGGAGCAGGCGTTCCGGTGAAGAACTGATAATCGCAGCATCACCAAAACATGCCAGGCCGGCAAATGGTCCCGGGTTGCTTTGGCGCAGGCGTTGGTAGACGTCCGATGGGTTAATGTTATCGGCCAGCCTGCCCTGCCACAGCCGGGAAAGATTTGCCTGGAAAATATCACCGTCATGGATATAACGTTTTGCACGCTCGACGGCCTCGCAATAACGATCCTCGGGTTCTTCAAGGAGACTCTCCGGGAACCAGTCGGTTTGAGCCGGTTCACCTGTATCGGCCGTCATTGAGATATCAGCCTCGATATCGGCAATCAGCTTCTCGTATCCGGGTTCCGCAATCACGATAGTCTGCTGTTTCGCGTGATCCACAATAATGGCCGCCGGTATCCGGGTCGCGAATGCGACAGGAAAATCCGGATATGTCCGCAACTTCAGCTTTGGTTCGATTTGTTGCGCAAGTTCATAACCCAGGAAAACAAACCAGCCACCTGCAAACACCGGCAGTCGGGCATCGTAATCGATGCGCACCTGAAACCACGACGCATCCAGAGCATCCAGAAAGTCGTTATTGTCGAAAGAGCCCGGCTCCAGGGTGAAATCAGGCGTCAGGACCAGCGAATCACCCGGAAATGCGAACAGGATGTCATGGCAACCCTGTGGCGTGCCATGCGCCGCGCTTTCAAGCAAATAGGGGTAACGCTGCGGTTGCATCTTGTGCAACGCGAGCAAATCCACCGGGTGTGTCACCGGCTGGACAATCAGATCCTGTGTGGATGAATACAACGAACCCCCCGCGTTACAGGAAGTCGAGCCGATCAGGGTGCCTTGCGCATAACCAGTGTGCCGTTGGTACCGCCAAATCCAAAAGAACTCGACAACGCAACGTCAAAAGCAGTTTCACGCGCCGTATTGGGCACAAAGTCCAGATTACACTCGGGATCCTGGTTGTCCAGATTGATGGTTGGTGGCAAGACCTGATCGCGCAGGGCCATGACACAAATCAGGGCTTCGACACCACCGGCTGCACCCAGCAGATGACCCGTCATCGATTTTGTAGAACTGACCGCCAGTTTGTCCGCCGCATTGCCAAACGCCTTGCGAATCGCCAGTGTTTCCGCTTTGTCACCCAGTGGTGTGGATGTTCCATGAGCATTTACGTATTGCACATCTTCAGCGTTGATACCGGCATCGCGAATGGCGTTTTCCATGCACAGTTGCGCACCCTCGCCGGATTCAAGCGGCGCGGTAATATGAAACGCATCGCCACTCATGCCAAAACCGATCAATTCGGCATAGATATCGGCACCACGCGCTTTTGCATGCTCGTATTCCTCAAGCACCAGGACACCGGCGCCATCGCCAAGCACAAAACCATCGCGATCCACATCCCATGGCCGGCTAGCCGCCTGCGGGTCATCGTTGCGTGTCGACAAAGCTCTTGCAGAACAAAACCCGCCGAGACCCAGCGGTGTCGTCGCCATCTCGGCACCACCGACAATCATCATGTCCGCATCACCATACTGAATGGTGCGCATGCCGATACCAATGCTGTGAGTACCGGTCGTACACGCGGTGACCAGCGACAGATTCGGGCCTTTTAGTCCGTATTTGATCGATACATGCCCCGATATCATATTGATGATGGTACCGGGCACAAAAAACGGTGATATCTTGCGCGGATTTCCATCAGCATCGAGATATTTTTTGTGTGTGGTTTCGATATACGACAGACCGCCGATACCGGCACCTACCGCGACCCCGATTCTGCTCGCATTTGCATCGCTGACCTCGATACCCGAATCAGCAATAGCCTGCATGGACGCAGCGATACCGTAATGAATAAAGACATCGATTTTGCGCGAGTCCTTTGGCGCAATGTAGTCGTTGACGTCGAAACCCTGTACCGAGCCGCCAAAGCGGGTCGGAAACCTGCTCACATCAAATCGTGTGATTTCCCGAATGCCACTTTTTCCATTGACAATACTCGCCCAGGCATCATCAACCGTGCTGCCCACGGGTGAAATAAGACCCAGACCGGTAATGACGACCCGTCTATGTGACAAAGTCGCACCTCGATTTGTGGATTGTGAAAAAGTAGAACCACCATACCGGAGCCAGTCCCTGGCGCCCCCCTTGGTTCCTGACCGCCTGGACCCCAAGACCCCCTGTTCGAAAACCGATATGGTCCCGGGACAGTAGTTTATTCGGATTTACGCGCGGTAACGTAGTCGATAGCTTGCTGAACAGTCGTGATTTTCTCCGCCTCTTCATCGGGGATTTCGGTTTCGAATTCCTCTTCGAGCGCCATCACAAGTTCCACTGTGTCAAGCGAATCTGCACCCAGGTCGTCGACAAAAGACGCTGCCAGGGTCACTTCGTCAGCTTTGACACCAAGCTGCTCGGCGACAATATTCTTCACCTGCTCTTCAATACTACTCATCGTTATCTTTTCCTCGCTCGAAACAAAAACAGGCCCGGAGTGGATACTGCCGGGGCGACGTATTGTATGCGAATAAATCCGGTCAATCTACTCAGCGCATGACGTGATCAGGGTATGGTACCCCGTGATCTATTGCGCTGCAGCATAGATCAGGGCATATACATGCCACCATTCACGTTGATGGTTTCGCCTGTGATATAGACACCTGCCGGACCCGCCAGAAATGCTACCGCTGTAGCAATATCCTGTACCGTGCCCAGGCGGTTCAACGGAATCTGCGCCTGCAGCGTAGCTCGCTGATCCTCAGTAAGCGCACGCGTCATATCGGTTTCTATAAATCCCGGCGCGATCGTATTCACCGTGATGTTTCGCGAACCCACCTCGCGCGCCAGTGACTTCGCGAACCCGAGCATGCCCGCTTTTGCCGCTGCGTAATTGCTCTGCCCCGGGTTGCCGGTGATCCCCACAACAGAAGAGATATTCACGATCCGGCCCTTGCGCGCTTTCATCATGCCGCGCATACAGGCTTTTGACATGCGATATATGGAGCCGAGATTGGTGTTGATAATGTCATCCCATTCTTCCTGCTTCATGCGCATCAAAAGATTGTCGCGGGTAATCCCCGCATTGTTGACAAGAATCCCCGGCGCACCCTCTTTGGAGCCGATATCCGTTATCAGCCCATCAACCGATTCCTGATCGGTAACATTGAGTACCGCGCCGCGCCCGGTGACTCCCTGCTCTTTGAAATGCGCGCTGATCGAATCGGCGCCGCCCTGCGATGTGGCTGTACCAATCACAGTTGCACCAAGGCGACCCAGCTCATCTGCAATGGCCTGACCGATTCCACGCGATGCGCCTGTAACAAGGGCCACTTCCCCAGCTAAAACTTTCTCACTCATATGCCATCCTTTCCGGACTATTCACTCAAAGCATTTTCAAGACTGGCGGGGTCGAACACAGGTCTGGCAGATATTGCCCGGTCGATACGCCGATTCAGACCACTGAGCACTTTGCCCGGCCCGCATTCAATGATGGCGTCAACACCCTCGCCTGCCATCGCCTGTATGGTGTCCACCCAGCGCACCGGGTGATGCAATTGCTCTGCGAGCACGCGCCGGATGTCATTCGCATCGTTATGTGTGAGGGCATCTACATTGTGTATCACGGGGATATCCGGAGCCCTGAATTCAATATCGTTCATTAGAACCGCGAGCTGGTCGGCCGCGGGTTTCATAAGGGCACAATGCGATGGCACGCTGACCGGCAACGGAATGGCACGTTTTGCGCCGCTTTCCTTCGCATGCTCAATCGCCCGATCGACCGCGGATGCCGAGCCGGCAATAACGACCTGGCCCGGTGCATTAAAATTGACCGCCTCCACGACTCCACCGTTCTCGGATTCACGACAGGCTTTGCGAACCGACTCATCATCGAGGCCGATAATCGCAGCCATGGCACCCTCTCCTTCGGGAACCGCCTGTTGCATGAATTCTCCCCGTTGCGCGACAAGCTTTACCGCATCCGAAAAATCCAGCGCCCCGGCACAAACCAAAGCGGTGTATTCGCCAAGGCTATGGCCCGCCATGAACGCAGGTTGTGAACCATCGTTCGCCTGCCATACACGCCATACCGCAACACCAGCAGTCAAAAGCGCTGGTTGTGTGCGCTCGGTGGAGTTCAAAGACACTTCCGGCCCGCTTTGAGTCAGAGCCCACAAGTCATATCCCAGCACTTCCGATGCATCCGCGAAAGTTTGCTCCACCAATACCTCGGCGATCGCCAGGTCACCCAACATACCGACCGACTGCGATCCCTGTCCGGGAAACACAAAAGCCAATGACATGAAAAACTCCTGATGATGCGACGTTTGTTATTCGTCTTGTGACGACTCTTTTGGCTGAGCATTATACCTCAGCCTTTTGCCCTGAAGGCGCAGTAACCACCCCGCCAAAAGACCGCCCAACGAACCCCATAGATGCGCGTCGACAATCACGGCACCACCGCTGCTGGCCTCTGTCAGCGGGATGGGTCCTGCAAGCTGTTCCCAGACCAGTTTTATGACCAGCGCCGCAAGCAAAAGAATTGCATTGTCCTGACGCGCATAAAGACTTGTGATAGCGCCCGATGCGAACAAAGCGTGCAAAATCCCGGACAGGCCCACATACCAGGCCAGATCTTCATCGATGAGCAGAAATCCCGCCGAAATCGCCGCCAAACCCAAAACGACGGTTGTCACCAGCCATACCCGGCTGGCTATTGGCCTGAACAACCACCAGACCAGGACCAGACCCGCCAGGTTCAAAACAGTGTGGGACCAGCCCAGATGCACCAGGTGGCCGGTAATCAGCCGCCACCAAGACCCGTTCAGAACCTCAAGGCGTTCATATCGTAGTAATATTCTTGCTGTATCGCCGCCCGCGGCAAGCAACAGGACCACGGCGATTATTGTCAAAAGGGGCAGCGGAAATGCGCCAAACAGCGCTGATTTCATGCGGCGTGCCCGCCCTTTTGAATTTGGGGTTTCCGGTGGGGTCATTTTGCTATCATGTCAGGCGGTTAGTCGCAGGAAAATAGAGAATATCAATGGATGATCAAGTTAAAAGGATCGAGCGCCCGGTGCAACAGGGTTTCACCCTGATTGAGATCATGGTGGTGGTTGTCATCATCGGGATACTCGCCGCTGCGGTGGTACCCGCGGTAATCGATCGTATCGAACAGGCGCAAATCAACCGTACCAAGCAGGATGTCCGGGCTTTTGAAAGCACACTGCAATTATACAAAATGGATAACTTCAAATACCCGACCACCGATCAGGGTCTGCAGGCCCTGGTACAACCACCGGCGGGAGAGAATTTTCCCAACTACCCGCGCGACGGATACATGCAGAGCAGGCAGCTGAAAAAAGACCCCTGGGGATCCGAGTATATTTATGCCTACCCCGGCGAGCATGGCCGCTTTGATATTTGCTCCTATGGCGCAGATGGTTTGCCAGGCGGTGAGGAAGGCGACGCGGATATCTGCAACTATTCCATTGATCAGTAGCCGTAAACACAACAGGCTGTTCCCGGGTCAAACCGGTTTTACACTGGTCGAAATACTGGTGGTTGTCCTGATCATCGGTATTGGATTTGCGGCAGCGTTTTTGTCAGTCGATATCCTGGGCGATGACACAGAGCTGGAGGACGAAGCGAGACGCCTGGTGACACTGCTCAGCCTCGCGAATGAAGAAGCGTTGCTGACCGGGCGTACCATAGGAGTCCTGGTTGAAGAGACCGGCTATAGTTTTTTCAGCTTTGATTCCATCGTTGCCGAGGATGGAACGCGAACCCGACAATGGCTGAGCATGGACACCGATGATTTTTTCAAGACGAGAAATTTCAGGAATGAATTGCATGCAGAGCTGTATCTCGACGAACGCGAAATTGTTCTCGTCGATCCCAATGATACCGAGACACCAAGACCACAGATAATCATTCTCGCAAGCGGCGAGACGACGCCGTTTGAAATGCGCATCAGCCGTGAATTTACCGACAGGTATTACACGCTGATCGGGCAAAACAACGGAGCCCTGGAAATCCATGCCCCGGATTCGGAATTCTAAACCGGTTGCGATATCGCAAGGTCCGGCGGGATTTACCCTCGCCGAAGTGTTGGTGGCGCTGGCGGTAGTAGCCATTGGCATGTCTGCTGCGATCACAGCGGTGGCGAGTTTTGTTTCCGATACAACCTGGATGCGCGATCGAACCTATGCTCACTGGATTGCCATGAACACCCTGACCGAGCTGCGATTAAGAGATCAGACACCCGAAGAGGAAGAATTGGACGATGACCTGGAGTACGCGGGGCGTAACTGGGTGTGGCGGGCCGAGATCAGCCAAACCGAAGTCGAAAACCTGTTCCGGGTCGATATTGAAGTCGCGTTCGAAGAAGAACCTGATCTGATACTGCGCACGCTCATTGGTTTTATTGGTCCTTCGGTTGCGCCATCGTCTCCCGGTCGCGTATGGGCACAGGAATTCATCGATAAGGACAACAGCTGATGAAGCCGCGCGGATTCACGCTGATCGAAGTTCTGGTCTCCATGGCCATTTTTGCGATCATCGGTGTGATGGCTTTTGGTGGTCTCAACACCGTGATCGAGCAAAGCCAACGTACCGCGCTGAAAATCGAAGAACTCAAGGCACTGCAGTTCACCATACGCTTGATGACCAGCGATTTTGAACAAGTGCAGCCGCGACCCATACGCAGCGAGCTGGGCGACGGCCGTCACCCGGCGATGCTTGCGGACGCACGCAACATCTTCCTTGTGGAGTTCAGCCGCGGTGGCTGGATGAATCCTGCGGGTATGCCGCGTGGTGGTGTACAGCGCGTCGCCTATGAATTTACCGAGGAAGGCAATCTGCAACGCCTGTACTGGCCAGTGCTCGATCGGCTGCTCGGCGCAGAACCCGTGCGTATGCCGTTGCTCGATGATCTGGATGCGGTAGAGATCCGGTTTATGGATCGCGGTCGCAACTGGCATGATATATGGCCGCCATTTGGCGTACCCAGCACGATTTCACCCTGGGTACGACCCGTTGCTGTAGAAATCGCGATCGAATCGAAATCCGCTGGCCGTATTACACGGCTGATCGAAATTGGTGGCTAGAATGTGCACACAGCCAATTCTGTGCGACAGGAACAAGCAACGCGGTGGCGTGGCGCTGCTGACCGCAATGCTGATCGTCGCGCTCGCGACCGTTATCTCTGTCGGGCTGTATTGGGATAATTCGCTGGATATGCGCCGTACCGAGTCGATGATGGTCCTGGACCAGGCGCGACAATACGGATTGGGTGCAGAGGCGTGGGCGGCACAGATATTGACAGTGGATTTTCGCGAATCTGAAACCGATCACCTTGGCGAAAACTGGGCATTCCAGTTACCGGCGCTGCCAATTGAGGGTGGGCAGGTTTTTGGCCAGATTGAGGACTTGCAGGGCCGATTCAATGTCAACAATCTTGTCTTCGATGACGGAAAAATCGATCAGGCCATGCTCCGCCAGCTTGAACGACTGCTGGAGTATCTTGAACTGGATCCGGAACTGGCAAGCCTGATTGCCGACTGGATAGATGGCAATGTCGATCCGGGTTTCCCACGTGGCGCTGAAGATTCGACGTACTCAACCCTTATACCGCCATACAAGACAGCCAATACAGCGATTACAACGACCAGCGAATTGCTGGCGATCGACGCGATGGATCTGCAATCGTACGAGATCCTGAAACCGCATATTGCAGCGTTGCCTATCGGCACACAGTTGAACGTGAATACAGCCAACGTTGCAGTCCTGCATTCCCTCGGTGACAGCATGAGCGAATCAGAAGTCGATTCACTATTGGACGAGCGGGCCGACGACGGCTTTGAAAGTATTCAGAATATAGTAGACAAGATCGACCCGGATCTGGCGCCGGCTGTCACTCTGAGCAGCGACTATTTCCGGGTTACCTCGGATATCAGTATTGGCACGTACAGGCTCACGATGTACAGTCTGCTGGAACGTGGTGAAAACGGAATAGTACGCCCGGTAAACCGCCAAAACGGTATAGAGTAACAACTGCAGTGATACCTATATGTCGGATGTGATTGTCATACGGCTCGATAGCAGCGACACGGATACCGTGTCGTGGATACGTATGAGTGCCGATGGCCAGCAAAGGTCGGAAGTAGCATTCGACAGCCTTGCCGATGTTGCAAGGCATACTCATGATCACCGCGTGCTTGTCCTGATACCCGCTACAGAAGTCAGCCTGATTCGCGTACACATCCCGGTGCGCAGCAAATCAAAAATGCTGCAAGCAGTTCCTTTTGCGATGGAGGAACACCTGACCGAGGATGTCGATGAGTTGCATTTTGCTGTCGGAAAACGAAATGAAGATGGCAAGGTCGATGTTGCGGTTGCGCGCCGCCATGATATGAATCGCTGGTTGAAGAGTCTCGCAGATGCGGGCATCAACCCGTCCTCCGTTTTGTCGGACAGTCATGGCGTTCCTGGTGCACCGGGTAATCACACCGTATTGCTCGACGAGCAACGCATTTATTCGCGCGATGCCTCAGGTCGCTGCATCGCACTTGATGCCGGCAGCTTCGAGGATGTCGCAGAATTTCTGGATTGGAACCGTGAGCCCGAACAAACCGAGGGTGAGGAAAAAAAACCGGGTGAGAACCTGGAAATTTATGCGACGGAAGAGCGCTACGAACGCGACAAGACATATATCGAATCGTTACACATTTTGCTCAAGAGTCTGGAAGTCCGGTTGTTGCGCGACGGACCACTACCGTTACTGGCCAGCCACATCATCGGTCAGGGTGGTATCAATCTGCGTCAGGGCAAATACTCGCCAGGTACCGATCTGTCTGCGCTGTGGCAACCGTGGCGCGTAGCTGCATCGTTGCTACTTGCATTTGTTCTGGTTGCTCTCGGTACAAAAGCTACTGAAATCTTTCAACTCAAGCGCCTGGAAGCGGAGATCCGCCAGG
>CBDUSC010000029.1:0-11168 GCA_965369735.1 uncultured bacterium | reverse complement strand
CGGCGGATCTGCGTATTGATACTTATCGGGCATCGGGTGCAGGTGGTCAGCATGTCAACAAGACCGATTCGGCTGTGCGTATTACACATATGCCATCGGGGATTGTTGTCGAATGCCAGGACGAGCGTTCCCAGCATAAAAACCGTGCGCGCGCGATGTCATTGCTGCAGTCGCGGCTCGTCACAGCAGAACAGGAAAAACAGCAAAGCGATCAGGCACAGCAGAGACGTCAGTTGGTCGGATCCGGCGATCGTTCGGAGCGCATCAGGACCTATAATTACCCCCAGGGCCGGGTGACCGATCACCGCATCAACCTGACCTTGTACAAACTGGATGAGATCATGCAAGGCGGTCTGGCCCAGGTCATAGACCCGCTGACGCTGGAGCACCAGGCAGATCTGCTAACCCGGATCGAAGAGTAAATTGCCGGATCACTCCATAGCCTGATCGAGATCAGCGATCAGGTCATCGACATCTTCAATACCAACGGACAAGCGAATCAGGTCGTCGCTGATACCCAGCTCGGCGCGCTCTTCGACGGGTACCGATGCGTGCGTCATGATCGCCGGGTGATCCACCAGGCTCTCGACACCGCCAAGACTTTCAGCCAGGGCAAAGATCTCGAATCGCTCCAGCGCGCGCCGCGATGCCTCGAGACCCCCCTTGATAAAGTAGGTCACGATACCGCTGAACCCGTCCATCTGGCGCTTTGCGAGATCGTGCTGCGAGTGGCTTTCTAGACCCGGGTACAAAACCCTGTCCACACGTGGATCCTGCTCCAGCCATTCGGCAATAAGCTGTGCGCTGGCGCTGCTGCGCTCCATCCTCAATGGCAGCGTTTTGAGACCGCGCAAGGCGAGAAAGCTGTCGAATGGCCCCTGAACCGCACCAATGGCGTTTTGCAGGAACCACAATCGCTCGCCGAGATCGGCATCGTTGACCACGGCAATTCCACCCACTATGTCGGAGTGACCGTTGAGATATTTTGTAGCGGAGTGGAGCACGATATCGGCACCCAGCTCTATGGGTCGCTGCGCCCAGGGTGTGGCAAAGGTATTGTCCACCACCAGCAGAATATTTCGTTCGCGGGCAAACTCAGCAACCGCGGCAATATCCACCAGCTTGAGCAAGGGGTTTGTAGGTGACTCGACCCAGATCATGCGCGTGTTGTCCTGCACACCGGATGCCAGGGTATCGAGATCGGATAAATCCACAAAGCTGAAGGACAGGCCGGCCGATTCGCCGCGCACCTGGCGAAATAGCCGGAAGGTACCGCCGTACAGATCATGCATCGCCAGTATGTGGCTGCCGGTGGGGATCAATTCGAGCACGGTGGCGGTTGCAGCCATACCCGATGCAAATGCAAAACCCTGCGTGCCGCTTTCGAGATCCGCGATACAACGCTCATACGCCATGCGCGTCGGGTTTTGCGAGCGGGAATACTCGTAGCCCTGGTGCACACCGGGGCTGGTTTGCACATAGGTCGACGTCGCATATATCGGCGGCATGATCGCGCCGGTACTCGGGTCGGGGCTTTGCCCCGCATGAATGGCGCGCGTCGCAAAACGCGCTTTTGAATGCTTGTCGCTCATTTGCTCCTCGATTGGGTCGCTGGCATCTGTTTGCGCAGGTTGTTTAACACATCCGCTCGCGTAATCAGGCCAAGAAATTCATCGCCATCGATCACCGCGGCATAAGGTTCCGTTTCAAGCACAGACACCAGCTGGTTGATCGAAGTTCCTTTGTCCAGGCTGACACACTGGGTGCGCATGGCGCTGGTCACCGGTTCACTCAACCGCTCGGGTCCGCCAAACACAAAACTCATGATGTCTTCTTCGGTCAATACACCAATGAGACGGTCTTCCTGCATGACCGGCAACTGGCTGATACCTGCGTTGCGCAGCCGATTGTGCGCGGTGGTCAGGATATCGCCCGGCCCCACGGTGATGGTTGCCCGACGACCATGCGGGCGACCAATGAGATCGCGCAAATCGTTGTGAGTCTCGCGCTCCGTGAATCCCTGGTCTTCCATCCAGTAATCGTTGTACAGCTTCGACAGGTATTTGTTGCCTGTATCGCAGGCCAGCGTCACCACCCGTTTTGCATCGCTCTGCTCACGACAAAACCGCAGCGCTGCGCCCAGCAAAGTTCCCGTTGAGGAGCCGGCAAGCATTCCTTCTTCGAGCAACAACTCACGTGCGACTGCGAAGGATTCTGCATCGGAAATCGTATAAGCGTTTTTGACCGCGGACAGATCGCAAATATCCGGGATGAAGTCCTCTCCGATACCTTCGACCAGCCATGTGCCGCTTTCGCCGAGTTCACCGGTTTTGATGTAATCAGCGAGTACCGAGCCCTCAGGATCGGCGAGCACGAGCTCGACATGCGGTGCGTGTTCCCTGAAATACCGGGTCAGCCCCGAGATGGTCCCGCTGCTGCCTACACCGATGACAATCGCATCGAGATTTTTGTCCATTTGCTCCCAGATCTCTGGGGCCGTGGTTTCATAATGGGCCAACGGGTTGTCCGGGTTGCCAAACTGGTTGATAAAGTACGCACCCTGCTCATCGGCAATGCTGCGGCCGAGATCCTGGTAATACTCGGGGTGGCCTCTGGCAACATCCGAGCGCGTCAACACAACCTCGGCGCCCATGGCGCGCAAATTGAAAATCTTTTCCTGGCTCATTTTGTCTGGCAGCACAAGAATCAGGCGATAGCCTCTTTGTGCGGCAACCAGCGCCAGACCCAGACCGGTGTTACCGGCAGTGGCCTCGACAATCGTGTCACCGGGCTTGAGATCACCACGCTTTTCAGCCTGCTCGATCATGCTGATACCGATGCGGTCCTTGATCGAGCCACCCGGGTTCATCAATTCGAGCTTGAGATACAACTCGCAGCAACCCGTGTCGATCCTGTTGATCTTCAGCAGCGGGGTATTTCCCACCATCTCCAGAACATTGGAATAAACCGTCATGCAACCTCCATCCACCTGCCGGCGCGCGCACATTCTACGCGAAAGACATGCGGATTCATTATCATGGACACTCCATTGTAGACCGCGGACCGCGAGAGAATATTGCATGGATGTCAGAGGAGCTGTGAAAAAAGCTCATGCCACACTGGAAAATGCAGGCCTGGCAGGCGACCTTGACGCCGAGGTATTGCTGGCTCTGGCACTGGAAAAGCCGCGAAGTTTCCTGCACGGCTGGCCTGAACAGGAACTCACAACCACGCAATCCAGCGCCTTTGAGGTATTGCTTGCGCGGCGGCTGGCCGGCGAACCTCTGGCCTATATCACCGGTGAGCGCGAGTTCTGGTCGCTGAGCTTGCGGGTCAACAAACACGCTTTGATACCAAGGCCGGAAACCGAAACCCTGGTCGAACAGGCTCTGAATCGGATACCGGCGGACAAGAACACCATGGTGCTTGATCTCGGTACGGGCAGTGGCGCGATTGCGCTGGCCATAGCCAGCGAACGACCCATGGCACAAATCACAGCGACGGACCTCAGCAAAGACGCTTTGGTACTGGCAAAACAAAACGCGATAGCACTGAACCTGGCGAATGTGGAATGGCAACAAGGCGACTGGTTCGAGCCGCTGGGAACCAGACAGTTTGATGTCGTGGTCAGCAACCCACCGTATGTCGCGGAGGGTGACCCGCACCTGGAGCAAGGCGATTTGCCCGCAGAACCCATAATGGCTCTGGTCGCAAGCGGTGACGGTCTCGACGCCATAAGAGAAATTGCACGGGGTGCCCTGGGCGCGCTGGTCCCGGGTGGCTGGCTGTTGCTCGAGCATGGCTATGACCAGCAGCAAGCCGTGGCTGCCATACTGCGAGATGCGCAATACGATACTATTGCGTCCTACAAAGACCCGGCCGGCATCGTACGCGTCACGGAAGGCCAAAAAGCTCGACAAACCGGTGCCGGCGGACCGTAGACGATAATCAAAGGTGCAAGATTTGGACGAAGGGAAAACCAATCAGTCGGGTCGCAGAAATACCTCGCTGGTTGCTACCTTGCGCGAGCACCCGGGGCTACTGCTCACAGTTTTGTATTTGATTGCATCCATGATCGGGCTTGCGTTCAGCTGGTCGTTGTTTTCGCAATTTAATATCAATATTTTCAGCTATGCGGAAGTCACCGATTTTTTGATGGCGGCACTGCGCGAGCCGCTGACAATTCCTCTAACTGCATCGGCCGTGCTTGTTGCATGGGCTCTGCAGGCAATGGCCCGCTGGGAAATACGCTGGTTTGCCAAGCATTCTCCGCGTTACAAAATCACGCGGGGCTACCGCACACTTAGCAAAAAGATGTACGACAGCGGCTGGATAGGCCCGTTCGCCTTTATCGCCTACGCATATTTGTTTCTTGCCATGTATGGCGACTGGAAGAGCGAACAAATAAAAATGGGCAAGGGCGACTTCGTTGAAGTCTACCTCGCATCCGGTGACACACCTGATCGGCTTGGGAACGGTCGTACCCTGTTGCTGGGAGCAACAAACAAATATATATTCGTATACCATCTCGATACTCACTCGACTGACGCGGTACCCAACGAAAACATCGCCTGGATCAAACTGACACCTGAACGCAGAGTGGCAGGAGATGACAACGCGTCGATCTCAAAACCCTGATTCATTAATATTTCCGAGGAACCAATAATGATTTTGTTTTCTACCAGCCACGGCGAGTTTCGCGTGGAGTTATTCAATGATGATGCGCCTGTGAGCGCCAAGAATTTTCTCGATTACGCCGAAAGCGGCCACTTTGACGGCACAATTTTCCACCGCGTGATCCCCAATTTCATGCTCCAGGGCGGTGGTTTTATGCCTGACATGCAGCAAAAACAAACGCAAGCGCCGATCAAGAATGAAGCAGACCACGGTCTGAAGAACGAACGAGGCACCTTGTCCATGGCGCGCACATCGGATGTAAACAGCGCGACTTCACAGTTTTTCGTAAACCTGGTCGACAACGCATTTCTTGATCACGGCGGAAGAGACTTTGGTTATGCGGTATTTGGCCGCATAGCAGATGGTATGGATGTTATTGATAAAATTGCAGCGGTGGCAACAGGCAACAAGGGTGGCCACCAGGATGTTCCACTGGAGCCGGTTATCGTCGAAAGCGCAAAAGTTGTAGACGAATAACCGACAAACAATCAAATGACTGACACCGATCTGCGATACAGCCGGCATATCGCTTTGCCGGGCTTTGGCGCACAGGGTCAGGATCGCATTGCTTCCTCGTCTGCGCTCATCATCGGTCTCGGCGGTCTTGGTTCACCGGTGTCGATTTACCTTGCAGCCGCGGGTGTTGGCACACTGGTCATCAATGATTTTGACCGGGTGGATCCAAGCAACCTGCAGCGTCAGATCCTCTATCGGGATCGCGATGTCGATCAATACAAGACCAGGGCAGCAGCAGCCATGCTGCGGGAGATCAACCCGGACGTAAAAATCGAAACGGTCGATGCACGACTGACCGGTGATGCGCTTGACGGCCAGGTGTCCAGTGTCGATGTAGTCATCGATGGTAGCGACAATTTTGGAACCCGATTTGCCGTCAACGAGGCCTGTGTCAAAACCAAAACACCCTTGATATCGGGTGCGGCCATCCGCTACGAGGGCCAACTCATGGTGTTGCGGTCGGACCTCGACGATCGACCCTGTTATCGCTGCGTGTTCGATGAGAGTGACGATACGGTCGAGGATTGCCGGGGCAACGGCGTGTTGTCACCGGTGGTTGGCGTCATTGGATCGAGTATGGCCGTGGAAGCTTTGAAGCTATTGGCCGAAATCAGCCCGGCCGGGGGCAATGAGTTGCATCTGTATGACGCCCGCAGTGCTCGCTGGCGAACCGTATCCCTGAAGCGCGACGGCGCCTGCCCGGTGTGTAGTCGCTAGCTCCGGGCCATCAGGCCGCCTGGGCATCGTAACCAAGATTCGGCGCCAGCCAGCGCTCGGCTTCAGCAAAACTGATGCCCTTGCGCTGCGCATAGTCTTCGACCTGGTCGCGGGCGATTTTGCCCAGCGCAAAATATTTTGATTCAGGGTGAGAGAAGTAATAGCCGCATACTGCCGCCGTCGGTGTCATCGCAAAATTTTCAGTCAACTGGATTCCCGTTTGTTCTTCGACGTCGATGAGCGACCACAAGGCTTGCTTTTCAGTGTGGTCCGGGCAGGCAGGGTAACCTGGAGCCGGCCGGATACCGCGATAAACCTCGCGAATCAGATCCTCGTTGCTGAACTTTTCATCCGAGGCATAGCCCCAGAATTCCTTGCGCACCCGTTCATGCATACGTTCTGCAAACGCCTCTGCCAGGCGATCTGCAATCGCTTTCAACAGAATCGCATTGTAGTCGTCATGATCCTTTTCAAAGCGTTCGATCCACGGCTCGATTCCAAAACCCGTCGATACCGCAAATGCACCGATGTAGTCATGCGCACCACTGTCATGCGGGGCAACGAAGTCTGACAGGCATAAATGCGGATGGCCGGCAGGTTTCGGTTTCTGTTGCCGCAAAAAATGCAAACGCTGTATTTGTTCCCGACGGCTCTCATCCGCATACACGATCACGTCATCGTGATCGACACAAGCAGCGGGGAAAAATCCCAGCACGGCACGCGCCTGCAGCCAATTGTCTTTGATAATGTTGTCGAGCATTGCCTGTGCGTCTTTGAATAATGCGCTGGCGGCCTCGCCTACCACTTCATCACTCAGAATATCCGGGTATCGACCTGCGAATTCCCAGGCATTGAAAAACGGCATCCAGTCGATGTACCTGGTCAACTCGCTGATTGAATATTCCTCGAGTTGCTGTATGCCAAGAAATCCTGGTTTTTGCGTACGGTGCTGAGACCAGTCTGTCGCCAGCTTGTTATCGCGCGATTCTGAAATGGTCAACTGCGGTGCCTTTGCGCTTTTTCCTTTATGCAATTCACGGCGCCTGTGACAATCTTTTTTGACCTCGTCGATGAACGCCAGTTTTTTCTCGGGACTCAACAAGGTCTGCGCAACCGCAACGGATCGTGATGCGTCTTTCACGTATACCACCGCTCCATCGTATTCGGGATCGATTTTAACCGATGTATGCGCTGGCGATGTCGTCGCACCTCCGATCAATAAAGGTAACTTGAAATCCTGTCGCTGCATTTCACGCCCGATGTGCACCATTTCATCCAGCGATGGTGTGATCAGACCGGACAGACCAATCAGATCTGCGTTTTCCTTTTTCGCAGTTTCAAGAATTTTTTCCGCAGGCACCATCACACCGAGATCAACGACATCAAAGTTATTACACTGCAATACGACGCCAACAATTTTTTTGCCAATATCGTGTACGTCACCCTTAACCGTTGCCATGACGATTTTCGGGTTGCGTTCAACTCTGTCGCCCTGCTCTTGTTCAATGAATGGAACAAGATGGGCCACCGCCTTTTTCATGACGCGCGCGGATTTGACAACCTGTGGCAAAAACATACGACCCGAGCCAAACAAATCGCCGACTACATTCATGCCATCCATCAGCGGGCCTTCGATAACAAACAAAGGCCGATCGGCCGCTTGCCTGGCTTCTTCCGTATCCTCGACAACGTATTGATCGATACCATTGACCAATGCGTGCTCAAGCCGCTTTTTCACCGGCCAGTCACGCCACGCCAGATCGACTTCCTTTCCGTTATTCGTTCCGCCGCTGCCGCGAAATGATTCTGCAATCTCCAGCAGCCGATCCGTCGCATCATCGCGGCGGTTGAGTATGACGTCCTCTGCCCGGTCTTTGAGATCGCGCGGTATATCCTCGTAAATTGCCAGCTGGCCCGCGTTGACAATACCCATATCCATACCGGCAGCGATCGCGTGATACAGAAAAACCGAATGCATGGCCTCGCGCACCAGGTTGTTGCCGCGGAACGAAAAGGAAACATTGCTCAGTCCACCGCTGACCAGCACATCGGGCATTTTTTTGTGAATTTCCCGGGTTGCCTCGATGTATGCCCGCGCATAGTCATTGTGCTCCTCGATACCGGTAGCAACGGCAAAGATGTTCGGGTCAAAAATAATATCCTGACCATCAAAACCAACGGTTTCGGTCAGGATCCTGTAGGCACGTTCGCAAATCGTAACTCGTTGTTCAATCGTTTCCGCCTGACCGTGTTCATCGAATGCCATGACGATCACCGCCGCGCCATAACGGTGGATCTCGCGTGCAACATCGATAAACGGTTTTTCGCCCTCTTTGAGGCTGATCGAATTGACCACCGGTCTTCCATAACAATTTTTGAGGCCGGCCTCTATCACAGACCATTTTGAGGAATCGATCATTACCGGTATGCGCGCGATATCCGGCTCCCCCGCCATCAGGCGCAAAAACCTGGCCATCGCCGCTTCCGAGTCCAGCATGCCCTCGTCCATGTTGACGTCCAGCATCTGCGCGCCGTTTGCAACCTGATCGCGCGCAACATCAAGCGCAGCCGCAAAATCGTCTGTCTCAATCAGCTTCCGGAATCGGGCAGAACCGGTGACGTTGCATCGCTCACCGACGTTGACAAACAAATCATCGCGATGAATGTTGAACGGTTCCAGACCTGCAAGACGGCACGCGGTATCCGTTACCGGTATTTGTCGCCGTTTGATGCCCGATACCGCTTGTGTCAATTGGCGGATGTGTTCGGGCGTGGTCCCGCAACAACCACCAACCAGGTTGATGAAACCGCTGGTGGCAAACTCACGCAACACGGATGCCATGGATTCGGGCGTCTGGTCGTACTCGCCAAATTCATTTGGCAAACCCGCATTCGGATGGACGCTGACAAAGCAATCTGCCACGCGCGACATTTCTTCGGCGTAAGGTCGCAGTTCATCCGCACCCAGCGCACAGTTGAGGCCCACGATCAGAGGTTTTGTATGCCTGATACAGTTCCAGAAGGCTTCGGTGGTCTGACCCGACAGCGTGCGACCCGATGCATCCGTAATCGTACCGGACACCATGACCGGTATGTCAACGCCGGTATCGCATTTGATTTTGTCTATGGCATACAACGCAGCGCGAGCATTCAATGTATCGAATATGGTTTCTACCATCAGCAGGTCGACACCACCGTCGATCAGGGCCCGTGATGCTTCGGTATAGGTCATCACCAGCGCATCAAAATCAATGTTTCGAAAATCGGGGTTGTTGACATCCGGTGAGATCGAGGCTGTACGATTGGTTGGCCCAAGAACGCCCGCGACAAATTTTGGTATCCCGGTTTTCTCCGAGTACTCATCCGCGGCCTTGCGCGCGATTTTTGCCGATTCGAGATTGATCTCGCATACCAGGGATTCCATGCCATAGTCGGCCTGCGAGGGCTCGTTGGCGGTAAAGGTGTTTGTCTCGATGATGTCCGCGCCCGCTTCAAGATAGGTCTGGTGTATTTCCTCAACGATTTTGGGCTGCGTCAGCGACAACAGATCGTTATTGCCGATCACGCTTTGATGCCAGGTCGCAAAGCGCCGGGCGCGAAAATCAGTTTCTTCCAGCGCATAGCCTTGCAACATGGTACCCATGGCGCCATCGATGATCACAATGCGTTCTTTTAACAGCGCAACAAGCTGTTCGGTTTTTTCCCTGGTCATTATTATTGTCCTGTCAGCTGATCCATACGCCCGGGTCGCAGACCCAGCGTGTGACAGATCGCGTATGTCAGCTGGTATCGATTCAGGGTATAAAAGTGAAATTCATCGACCCCGTGCGAGTGCAGGCGCTGCACTTGTTCGATCGCGATATTTGCGCCAATCAACCTGCGCATTTCCACGTCATCATCTATGCCTTCGAAGCTCTGTCGCATGGCCGGCGGTATCTCGGCACCACAAAGCCTGGCAAACCGTTCCGCCTGCGGTAATCGTGTAACCGGTAGTATTCCCGGGATAATCGGTACGTTTATACCTGCCGCGGCACACTGATCGCGAAACCTGAGGAACGTATCGTTATAAAAAAAGAACTGTGTGATCGCACGGTTTGCACCTGCATCGATTTTTCGTTTGAGATTATCGAGATCGAATTTCGCGCTCGGTGCTTCGGGGTGAACTTCGGGGTAAGCAGCAACGGATATATCAAAATCAGCAACCTCTTTCAGCCCCGCAACCAGGTCAACCGCATAGTCATAGCCATCAGGATGCGGTTTGTATCCCTTGCTGTCCTTTGGTTGATCACCACGCAGGGCAACAATGTGATCGATCCCGATATCCTTGTAGGATTGGGCAATAGCCCCGATTTCATCGCGGCTGGCGCCAACGCAGGTCAGATGCGGGGCAACCGTCAGCGATGTTTCCTCATGAATTCTTTTTACCAGCTCGTGTGTGCGCTCACGCGTTGATCCGTCGGCGCCATAGGTCACAGAAACAAATTTTGGTTGCAGCGGTGCCAGATGTTCCACCGAGTCCCACAGTCTCTGCGCCATGGTCTCGTTCTGTGGCGGGAAAAACTCGAAGGTCACATCAATCGTTGAATCCAACCCTGCATGTTTGTTGTTTTCGATCATGATCAGGCTGCCACCTCCGATGAACTATCGCGCGGTCGCGCCAGGCTGATAAGAAACCCCGGTCCCTGCCTGGGTACGCGGCGTATTGTCTGGCATGCGAGCCCCGCATTTTCCAACCAGCCGCGCAGCTCCTGCTCGGTCACACCGGGACCATCATGGTCAGCATGGCCGGCGCGGCTGGCATATTCGATCAGCACCAGGCAGCCACCGGGCCGGAGTATCCTGGCCGCCTCGCCAATCGCAGCCCCCGGGTCTTCGGCCTGGTACAACACCTGGTCTATGGTGACCGTATCAAATGACGCATTTGTAAATGGCAACTGGTACATATTGCCGTGCCTGACCATGCAGTGATCCATACCGGCAGCATGCAACCGGGTGCGCGCGACCATCAGCATTTCGCTGGAGATATCGATACCGACCGCCTGTTCGGATTTATCGCCAAGCAAGGTCAGGATGCGCGCGGTACCCGTGCCAATATCCAGCAGATCGCCTATTTCCTGATCGGCAAGAATATCAAAGATCGCCTGGATGACCGCAGTGTCATCCGCGGCAACATCATCCGGCCCGCTCCATTTTTCGCGAAAATCATCGAGATAAACGGATGCGAGTTCGACCCGTTCTTTTTTGACTTCTTCGGTACG
>CBDUSC010000028.1:0-11242 GCA_965369735.1 uncultured bacterium | reverse complement strand
GCGGCACGGTACGATTTTTCAGGATCTGTACGCCTGGCAATGAATTTTGCATAGCGACTTCTCAAATTATGTTTCCCAGGCAATACGCCAACGGTGTCCACGCGACCATCGCGGTTGACGGCCAGCACCGGGTTCAGACGCAGCAGGTCTGCCAGTATTTTTTTCGATCTCGGAACCCGGCCACCGCGCACCGCGTATTCCAGTGTCGCGAGTAATCCAAAGGTTTGCGTTTTTGGAATAATATCGTGCACAGCGAGTACTACCTGGTCCGCGTTGTAACCTGCGGCAGCGCACTCGGCTGCATAGGTGACAATCAGACCTTCTCCCAGCGAGACATTCTTGCTGTCGATGATAAATAATTTTCCGGGCCCCTCTACCCGACCAGCGGCGGTTTCCGCTCTTTGGAAGGTGCCACTGGCTCCAGCAGTGAGATTGATCGATACCACTGCCTGGAAATGTGTGGCCAGGTGTTGATACTGACGGCGAAAATCACCCGGCGCCGGTTGCGATGTTTTTGGCGGATGGGGGTCGTTACGCAGCAATTCATAAAACTCGTCCGCACTGATACTCACCTTGTCCATATAACTGCGTTCGCCAAAATGCAGCCGTAACGGCACCATGTGAATGTCGAGTCTTTCAAAGTCTTCATCGGTGATATCAGCCGCCGAGTCGGTGACTATGACGACGGCCTGGCCGCCGTGTACCGACTTGGCCTGCTTTTGCATGTCGTCGGCCTTTTGGCCGCTGAGCGAGCCGAATTTTTCGGCAATGCTAAAGACTTCAGCGGGTTCGTTGACGTGGATATGGACCTTTATTTTTCGATGCGTACCGGCGACCACCAGGCTGCTACCGATTGCTGACAGTTCTTCGCGGAGTTTGCGTCTGTTGATGTGATCACCCGTCACCATGACTTCGGTGCAATAACGGTGTTCCAGATCGAAGATTTCACCAATGTCGATGTCCTGTTCCAGGTCGCCATCGAGCATCGCCTGGCTCAGTTCGCGCATTTCGCCTGTGGTGATGAAATCGGTGATGCCCTGAAGAAAATCGACAAAACCCTGCGCACCGGCATCAACCACACCGGCTTTTTTCAGCACCTCCATTTGCTCTGTGGTTCTGGCCAATGCGGCATTCGCCTCGCTCAGGCCATGATCGAGCAATGCAGCGACATCGTTATTTTGCGAGTCGCGGGCCCAGTCCACTACGGATACGCCAAAATCGCGCATCACTGTCAGAATGGTGCCTTCTTTTGGCTCCATCATCGCATCCATGGCGTAGGTCGCACCGCTATCAAGCGATGCCGCCAGCTCCTGTGCGCCCAGCACGCGGAGCTCGCTGACACCATCGGCAACACCAAGGAAAAACTGCGACAAAATTGCACCCGAATTCCCCTGGCCACCATCGAGGGCGGCGTCGGCGATATCGGTCAGGAGTTGTCCCGCATGCCTGTTGTCGCTGCGATTGAGCGCAGCAAGCATGCTTTGCATGGTCATGGCGAGATTGGTCCCGGTGTCTCCGTCGGGTACCGGGAACACATTGATTTTGTTGAGGTGCTCCTGGTCCGCAATCACCGCATGCATGCCGGCACGCATTGCGCGTGCAAGACGGCTGCCGTCAAGATAGGCGATACGAATATCCCCCGAAAGACTGGGATTGCCGCTGTTGTTGTCGTTCATAGCAAAGCCGGTTTACGAGTACTGATTACAATACTAGTAGCTATTTTTAGTCGCGGGGCAGGAAAAACCGCAATCCATGCTCATTCAGTACAACGCCATCGGGCCGTATGTCTTCCACGACCGGGCCTTCTTTCAAGGTTTCACCCTTCGTATATTTGCGCATGTTTATGAAAATAAAGCGATCTGACTCCGTTTCACCATAAACATGGATATCCATATGCATTTCGGGGATCGACAACAGGCCCTGGCTGCGCAGATCCGACAGTGTCGGTAAGTCAGACGAGGCAACGCCCTGATTGAAGCTTTGGTATACGACAAACCCGCCTTGCTGCGTTGAACTGTTCGATGAGCTACCGGCTGTGACTACGGTCCCACTGGTGCCTGGGGATGCGCTGACTCCTGTTGACGTTCCTATCGACCTGGGAGCGGTGGCTGAACCCGACGCATTGGTGCTGTCGCTCGATTTTTCTACTTCGCCCGCCAGTGATCTGACTTCCGGGCGGCTGCTGGTCTTTGCCTGCGCGGGTTGCCGCGCGGGTGGCGTTACCCGCCGCCGGTCTGATTGTGCTGTCTGCGTGGTGGATGCCCGGTTTGAGCTCATGTCAGGACTATTGTCGGGAAACAAGGCAATAGCCAGAATGACAACCAGATTGATGAGCAAAAGCGCGGCGAGCACAATTGCCCAGCGAGGCAGGTTTTTGCGTTGCCCACCACCTGCAATTGTTGCAAAAGCCGGTCCGGTCTGGCGTTGCCGTTCGGTTTCGGATTTTTTCAGTGCGTCGAGGATGAATGACATCTGTGCGCTACTCGTTGCGTGCGAGAACAGGGGTATTGGGCAGGTTCAACGCCGAATTGAGCGCAATCTGTGTCTGCACGCCAACGATACCGTCAACACGCAATCTGTTTGTGCGCTGGAAATTCATGACCTGCTGGCGTAGCGTCGCATCGAATACACCCGAACTGCGTGTGACATCGGCATTGCCCAGTGCCATGGCGAGAGACTGCTCGAGCCAGACAACGGCATCACCGTTCATGCCTTCCATCAACACGCGGCCATCAAGGGTTGGCGGGCGCCACAACAGCAGGTATTCGCCAAACCAGAAATCCGCTATGTCAGCGATAGATACATCAAAGCCATTTTCGCCAAGATCGATATGTGCAGCATCGCCATGAAGGCCCGATACAACTACCTGGTGCTGATCGCCCTGCGCGTCGATCAAAGTAAGAATGACCGGCCGGTTCATTTGCTGTACATGCGCCCAGGCGCCGCGCTGGAATTCACACTGCAAACCAAGACCATCGGCATACTCGCAGGGACGATCGCGATCTGAGCTGTAGTTCTCGCCCCACAGCCAAAACAACTGAGAGAACGCGGCATCGGTGCCGGTGTCTGCAGAGTACTCGGCAAGCAAGCTGCCAATATCCACCGTGGCGTCGGCCGCGCTGTTCGTTGGCATATTTCCGGGGGGTGCGACCCCTGGGAGTGCAGCATTGGCCGGCAATTCCTGCACAGCATCGGCGGACGGCTGATCCAGGGCCATGGTGGTTTCCGCTGGCCCTGCAGTCTCGATAAAGGCGGGTTTGGTTTCGATGATTTCCGCTGTTTCAATTGTGTGCGGCGTACGCAATTGTGCAATGGTGAAACCGAGCGCTACTGCGACACCAACCAGGCCTGCAACCGCGCTCCAGCGCAACCATCGCGATGTGAACGGGCGGTTGTAGATTTCCGAGGCTGCGCGGCGAACCATCGATGGTGTAATGCTGCTTTGCTCGCGCGTATATGCGCCAAGCAATGTCCGATCGGCTATGACATTGATAATGCGCGGTATGCCACCGGATAATCTGAATATCTCGCGCGCAGCCGATGCCTTGAATATTTCGCGGTTTGTACCGGCAATCTGCATGCGGTGTTGCAGGTAGGCACAGGCTTCGTCGCGCACCAGCGGTTCCAGGTGGTAACGACCGGTAACGCGCTGGGCAAGCTGGCGCAAATCGTTGCGATCAAGAACCTGCCGTAGTTCCGGCTGACCAACCAGGATAATTTGCAGCAGCTTTTGCTTTGTCGTTTCGAGATTGGTCAAAAGACGCACCGTCTCGAGCACGTCCGCGCTCAGGTTTTGGGCTTCATCGACGATCAGTACCACGCGCCGGTTTTGGGCATGCTTGTCGAGAAGATGTCTGTTCAGTGCATCGACCAGGGTCTTTGCACTGTTGCGGTCACCATCGATGCTGATGTGCAACTCGTCGCAGATCGCATTTAAAAACTCATTGGCCGATATGCGCGGGTTGAGAATCAGCGCAACATCTACATTATCGGGCAGCTGTTCCAGAATGCTGCGCACGAGTGTGGTTTTGCCGGTACCCACTTCACCGGTTAGCTGGATAAAACCGCCGCTCTCGGTAATGCCATACAAAAGATGCGCCAGGGCATCGGCATGACGCTCCGTCATGTACAAATAACGCGGGTCGGGCGTTATCGAAAACGGTTTCTCATTCAGCCCGAAGAATTCGGTATACATAGCCCTGCATAATGCCCCCGCCGGGCACCTCTGTATACCCTGGTGCTGGCAACTGCAGGGCCTAAGACCTTGATTATGTTAGTGACGGCGGCCTTAGCGGCCAAGATCGGCACCACTTTGCAGGGCATCATCGCCAAATCGCCGGCGAACGGTGTCAACGGCGTCATCGACGTCCTGCACGCCGCCATCCTTGTCGAACAAACCTATCTGCTGCGCCGGTTGCAGGCCACCGACGCCGACACCCAGCAATCGAATTGCGGCATCGGGTTGCTCGCCCAGCCAGTTATCGAGCAGCCGTGTGGCGAGTTCCTGGACTTCCCTGGTGCTGTCGGTTGCCGGTCGAAAGCTTTTTTGTCGCGAGTATGTTGTGAAGTCGGCGCGGCGGATTTTTACCGAGACCTGGTCCGCGACCCATTGTTTTTTTCTCAGGCGTGATGCAACGGCTTCGGCCATATGCAAAACCTGTGTTTTCATTTCAGCATGATCGGTTATATCGGTGTCGAAGGTTTCTTCTGTGCTGATGGACTTGTCTTTGGCATGCTCACCAACCGGCCGATCATCGATACCCGATGCGCGTTGCCGAACGCGTTCGCTGTAACGGCCAAAGACCGCTTTGAGGCGCGCATCTTCTGCAGTTCTCAAATCCTTGAATGTATAAATTTTTTGTACATGCAGACTCTCGGCTGTGCGCGGACCGACACCCATCAAACGTTCCACTGGTAACGGGTCGAATGTTTCGCGAAGGTTTTCTTCAGTGAGTTCACAAAGCCCGTCGGGTTTTTCCAGATCGGATGCAATTTTTGCAACCAGTTTGTTGGGTCCGATGCCAACAGATGCGGTCAACCCGGTTTCCTCGAATATACGTTGTTTGATCAACTGTCCGATACGTGCAGGTGTGCCATAGATCGTACAGCTCGCAGTAATGTCCAGGAATGCTTCATCCAGAGACAAACCTTCGACCATGGGTGTGAAGTCACGAAAGATACCAAAAATTTCTCGTGACACTTCGCGGTAACGACTCATGCGGGGTCGAACGCATATGGCATCGGGGCACAGGGTCATGGCGCGTCGAGCAGGCATCGCCGAGCGTACGCCGTACTCGCGGACCTCATAAGAAGCGGCCGCGACGACGCCGCGTGGCCCGGTACCACCGACGATCACAGGTTTGCCGCGCAGCTCCGGGTTATCGAGCTGCTCCACGGATGCGTAAAATGCATCCATGTCGACATGGATGATATGGCGTTGTGATTCCACGGATTGCCTGGTTCTACGGTGGCGTTACAGGTTTACGTCGCTGGTGTCTTCGGGTGGTCGCACGGTGATTGTAATCTTTTCCGACATCACCGCAGGATCATGCGGTACGTGCGATGCGTCGCCCAGCAGTAACTGCAATGTATGTTCACCTGGCGTCAAATTGATGCTGGTCTCGGTCTGGCCACCGCCGAAATGCACTGTTTGCGAATCCGCCGGTATGGGCTCGTCCAGGGGCGGCGCGTTTCTGTCGATCAACAGGTGATGGTGGCCGGTATTTGCTTTGTCGACACCGGCTGGTGCCACACCCATGCCGCGCAGACCGAATACGACGCGAACCGGGCTTTCCACGGTTGCGCCATCCCGTGGCAAAACAATGGATACCACCGCGCCATCGGGGGACTCGGTCCGATCAGCGGCGATAGAAAGCGTAATGACAAAGAAAAGAGCGAAGACTGTGATTGCGTATTTCATAGTGTGAGCGCCGTAAATGTTGCTGTCATAGTGAGCATGGTGAGAAGACTAACAATATAGGAGATATTCAAAATAACAAACTTGAACAGTGTAGCGATATGCCCCTGCCCATATACACGGCGCATGGCCTTGTACAAATAAATTGGTGTGTAAATGATCACCACTACGATGAGAAAGTTCTTGAATGTTTCCTGCGCGTCGACCCGGCTAGCAAGCCGGGTAACAAGAATTACCAGCGTCAGGAGCAGGAAAAAGAACGCATGGTAGTGCACAAAAAATAATAGATGCTCGACGTAATACCGTTTTGAAAACAGATATAGAAACTTCATCACAAGCGCCAGCAATGGCAGAAAGAAAAACATCATCGTTGGCAGGTTATCGAGCAGTGCCTGGGCAAAGCTGGAGAAATTGTCTGCCGCCATTTTGCGGCACGCTGCCCGCAGGCGCTCCTGACCACCGAGCTTCTCGGTTATCTGCTGGTTGATAATGGTGATATTCCAGGTTTCGCAGCCCTCCAGGAATGAATCGACCTCATCGTCATCATCAACGGTTATTGCAAAACCGTGTTGACCCGTTTCCTCATCTGTATTGGCCTCTTTCTGGGGCTTTTCCTGGGGTTCCTCCGCGGTACTATCGTCGCCGGTTTTGTCCGCATGTCCCTCTGCGATTTTCTGGGCAGTCAGTACGCCATCCAGTACTTTTTGCAGCGCCGCAATTTCGCCCGGATCGTCCGCTTCGTCGATGTCTTTTTCCAGTTCTGCAACAGCTTCCTCAAAGTCCTGGCTGTCGCCATTGATGACAACATCTTCAAAATTGAGATCGGCGCCGTAGGTTGATACCAGGAAAAACACGATGCTCAGGATCAGGTACATGCGAAAGGGTGGCACATAGCGCATGCGCCGCCCGCTGAGATATTCTCGTGTCAGCTTTCCCGGCCTGAACAACAACGGGATGATGCTGCGCCACACCCGGGAATCGAACTCGAACAAATCTGCAAACAGATCGCGGAACAGTTCCCACATCGTTATCAGGCGCACGCGCGAGCGTTGGCCGCAGTTTGAGCAATATTGGCCCGACAACGGCCCGCTGCAGTTCATGCACTCGGATAATTCTCCCAGTGCATCGGCATCCAGGTATGTGTCGACTTCGAGTGTTCGGCGTTCGGCAGTGAATTGCGCGCCAAATTTTTCGACACCCGCCGCGCGCATTCCCCGCGCATGGTTTTTCAGGTATTCGTCCAGCGCCTCGCGGTCACGGACATGGTACCGGGTGCAGCGTTTGACGCGGCCATCGCGGGTTTTCTCCTCGTCATCAAGGATCTCCGCTGCCTCGAAGCCGTCGAAATCCAGCATGGCTTCAATGTGTTCATGCAGCCACTCGTCAAACTCTTCTGCAATATGCGGATCGATCTCGAGATTGACTTCGTAGATCAGCGCTGGCTTGCTCATTGAACTGAACTCATGGGGCTGGGCCTAGGGAGACTGGCTGTCCTGAGGACCTTTGGCGACATCCTTCGTTGCCGTTTTGCTGGCCGTCTTTTTCTTTTTTGCTTTTTTCTTTACTGCCTTTTTTTGTGTTGCCTGCTTACTCCTGGTGCCCAGCTCATCCGGCGCAAAATCATCTACCGCAATGATCTGCGAAATCATCTTGTCCAGCCGGCGCAGTTTTTGCGCTTCGGTCTTGTTGATGATTTTTTGCTCGATTGCTTCATTGATCTGGTCGGCAAAGTGCGGTGCCTTTATTGCCTCTTTTTTGATTGCGTCGCGGAATTTTTTCTCGATGGGCTCGAGTTCGATTGCCAGCTTGAGGGCGTCGTTCATGATTCCAATAGATGATTTTGGATCCGGGTTCCGAAATATACCGGCGCACAGCCGCTCACGTGTATCACTGGGTTGCATGATGAGTTCAACAACCTTGTGCCCCAGTTTGTCCGACGGCTCAAAGTAGGTTCGCCCGCGCGGAAATACCAGAATCCGCAACATTCGGGCGACCCAGCGATTGGGGAAGTTGAGCAAAAAGCTATGCAGGCGTTCCTGTGCACTATATAAAAGATGCCGGCAGGCCCATTCCACAACGGGTAGATCCTCTGGCGGGCGACCCTGATTTTCGTGGTGTTTCAAAACCATGGATGCCAGATACAGCGAACTGAGCACATCGCCAAGCCGCGCTGACAACAATTCACGAATCTTGAGTTCACCACCCAGTGTCAGCATCGCCCAGTCAGTCGCGAGTGCGAACGCTGCGCTGTAGCGATTGATATGCTGGTAATAACGGCGCGTACCACCTTCTATGGGCACATCGGTATAACGCGCATGCGTCAGGGCGAGTACCAGTGAACGAGCCGCGTTACTGACTGCATATCCGACGTGACCGCACAAGGCTTCGTCGAACTCTTCGATTGCATCGATGGGGTCATCGTTTTGCGCAGCCTGCATTTCCTTGAGCACATAGGGATGGCAGCGGATAGCGCCCTGGCCAAAAATGATCAGGCTGCGGGTGAGAATATTGGCGCCTTCCACGGTGATTGCGATCGGCACCGCCTGGTAGCCGCGCGCAAGATAGTTTTCGGGTCCCAGGCAAATGCCTTTACCGCCATGGATGTCCATTGCATCGTTTGCGATGATCCTGCTCATTTCTGTACAGTGGTATTTCAATATCGCGGATGGCACAGCGGGCACGATTCCGGAATCCTGTGCGGCACAGGTCACCGAGGTTGCCGCATCCATGATGTATGTCAGGCCGGCGATCCTGGCGAGCGCTTCTTCCACTCCTTCAAATCGCCCGATGGGCAGGTTGAACTGCGTGCGCAACCGGGCATAGGCGCCGGTGGCCCAGACGCCGCGTTTGGCACCGCCGGTGGTGTTGGATGGCAATGATATGCTGCGCCCGGCGGTTAGCTGCTCGACCAGCATTCTCCATCCCTGACCTGCCATTTCCATGCCACCGATAATGTAGTCCAGCGGGATGAACACATCCTTGCCCTGGGTGGGCCCATTTTGAAACGGGATATTGAGCGGAAAATGCCTGCGACCGATAGTCACGCCCTTTATGTTGGTCGGAATCAGCGCAGCAGTGATGCCGTACTCGTCCTTGTCGCCGGCCAGGTGATCCGGGTCATACAGTTTGAACGCGAGACCGAGAACCGTGGCGACCGGCGCGAGGGTTATATAGCGCTTGTTCCAGTTGAGGCGGATACCGATGATCTCCTTGCCATCCCACTGGCCTTTGCAGATGACACCATCGTCCGGGATTGATGCGGCATCCGAACCCGCGCGCGGGCCTGTCAATGCAAAGCAGGGAATTTCCTCACCGGTTGCCAGCTTGTAGAGATAGCGTTCTTTTTGTTCCTCGGTGCCGTAATGCAAAAGCAATTCGGCGGGCCCCAGCGCATTTGGCACGGCAATAGTGGATGCAGCCGTGGTGGAGTGGCTGGCGATTTTGATCAATACCCTGGAGTGCGCGTAGTCGGAAAATTCCAGACCGCCATATTTTTTCGGGATGATCATCGCAAAGAATCCGTTCTTTTTGATGTACTCCCAGACATCGGGCGGCATATCGCCGAGCTCGTGAGTGATTTGCCACTCATTAAGTATTTTGCAGAGTTCCTCGCAGGGGCCGTCGAGAAATGCCTGTTCTTCCGCGCTCAGCCGGGGTGCCTGGGCGGCCGACAAAATGGACCAGTCGGGGCAACCGCTGAACAGCTCGCCATCCCACCAGACTGCGCCGGCCTCCAGCGCTTCACGCTCGGTGTCTGACATGCTGGGCAAAAGTTTGCGGTAGAAATCCAGCGCGGGGCGCGTGATGCGCATTTTCCGGAATTCATCATTGTTGAGCAGCAAAAGACCGCCAAAAATCAACCAAAGGAGGAGCAGCCACAAGAATCCGCCGTCTCCCGCCAGGGTGTATATGGCCAGGCCGGCGCCGATGAATGTCGTTGCGGTGCGCAGCTCGGTGCGGTGATAAGCAAGGGCGATCAGGCCGCCGGCGAAGAGGAGGAACCAGAATAGAAACATCATTAGGTGACTATAGCGCAATAGGCTGCCTTGTTTTAAAGGGGCAATGGGTTGGATTTCGCTTAAGCTCGCTGCGCCGTCCCTGGCGCAGCTCGCATCGGCGGTGGCGGCGCTATTGCAGTCCCTGCATCGCTTGCCACAGACGACGCTCAACCCAACCCATCGCCCCTTTCATTACCATTTATCTATGCGCTATTAAGTCACGGTGGTGGTTGGTACAATCTTCGCCCATTTTTTGGCCGCCCGTTTTTGAGGATTCTTGGTATGAAAGCTCCCGTTCGAGTCACCATTACCGGTGCTGCTGGCCAGATCGGCTATCAGCTCTCTTTTCGTATTGCATCCGGACAACTGCTGGGTGCGGATCAGCCCGTTATTTTGCAGTTACTCGAGATCCCGCCTGCGCTGGGTGCGCTGGAAGGTGTGGTCATGGAGCTCAACGATTGTGCATTCGATACGCTGGCGGGTGTAGTGGCGACGGATGATCCTGCCGTGGCGTTCAAGGACACGCAGTTTGCATTGCTGGTTGGTGCAAAACCGCGTGGTCCGGGCATGGAGCGCAAAGATTTATTGCTCGAAAACGCAAAGATTTTTTCGGCACAGGGCAAGGCACTGAACAAGCACGCCGATCGCGATGTGCGCGTTCTGGTTGTCGGCAACCCGGCCAATACGAATTCATTGATCGCGCAAAAAAATGCGCCGCGTCTGAACCCCGCGCATTTCACTGCGATGACGCGTCTGGATCACAACCGTGCAATGGCGCAACTCGCTGAGAAAACCGGCAAACAGACCAACGGCATCAGACGCATGACCATCTGGGGCAACCACTCGGCAACCCAGTATCCGGATATCAACCACTGCACGGTTGATGGTGCGGACGCCACATCACTGGTCGATCACGACTGGGTAAAAGATGAATTCATCCCGGTGGTACAGCAACGCGGTGTAGCGGTTATCAAAGCGCGCGGTTTGTCCAGCGCTGCGTCGGCGGCATCGGCTGCGATCGATCATGTGCACGACTGGGTGCTGGGCACACCGGATGGTGATTGGGTCAGCATGGCCATACCCTCCGATGGCAGCTATGGCGTCGCCGAGGGCATTATTTATTCATTCCCGGTGACCTGTGCCAACGGTGAGTACACGATTGTGCAGGATCTGGATATCGACGATTTCAGCCAGGAGCGCATGCAGGCCACCGAAGCGGAGCTGATGGAAGAACGCGACGGCGTTTCTGATCTTCTTTAAAACGTATAGCGTTTCTTCAGCTCGAACTCGGGGTCCTTCTGGCGCTGCTCTTCCAGCTGGTGCTGCA
>CBDUSC010000027.1:0-11368 GCA_965369735.1 uncultured bacterium | reverse complement strand
GATGCGGCCAATATCGTATGTCCAGTCATTCATGAATGTCGATACAAGCGTGTAATTTGCGTTGACGACAACCATCGATTCCCAGTAACTCACAGGCCAGCCAATACCAAGACCGATAATAGTCATCATCCAGTAAAACCGACTGGGTCGTTGCAACGTCAACACACCCCACTTCATCAATGCCATTCCCAAAACCATGACGGAAAAGCCATCGAGGAACAAAAAGCGATAAAGCCAGCGCGTGTGCCCTTCAATCGTGCTATCAAGCTTATGCTTCCAGACATCGACATAACTGCCATGCATGGCCTCGAACACTTCCGTGCGTTTCTCATCGGTTGGGAAATAGTCGTCAATTTTCTCTTTCCATTCGTCGAGTGCTTCCTGCTGCTCTTCGTCGACTTCTCCACCAGCATCGACAATTGCTTGCGCCGCCAGCTGGTCGTCATACAGCTTGAGATTCTTGTTGGTATCGTGGATGTTTAAGGCCATCAAAATAGCCAGACCCGCGACACTCATGGCTACCAGGTGCGTCGGTTTCATATTGCGCAAGGGAAAAAGGAACAAGGCAACGACACCGTAGTAATAAAGAATGTCGCCATCCCACAGCAATACATAGGAATGCGCCATGCCAAACAGGATCAGCCAGATAGAGCGCCGGTAATAAATATCGGCTATGGACAAGCCGCCACCGCGTTGCTCGACACGCGACGTCAGTAATATGACACCGGCACCAAACAGCAACGAAAACAATGTGCGCTGCGTGCCCTCAAAAGCCGTATTCATGATAAACCAGGACCACCAGTTGGCCCCGCTTTGTGGCTGGTCAATGAATTCCGTGATGCTACCAAACCACGCGAAGCCGTAGATGTTCATCATCAGGATGCCAAACAAGGCGACCCCGCGTATGACATCCAACGCGATAATGCGCTCCCCACCGGTCACTGGCCCCAATGGCATGTCGATCGTGGCCGCGCCGGCCCCTGCATTTGAATGTTCCATGACTTGCCCCCCTATGCCGGCCAAAGCCAGCCAAAAACGCCCGCCGTCAGCAACGCGTATAGAAATGCGTCAAACAAAGATTTGATTACGTTCGACCATGGCCGTCCGAACCAGATCGCCTCTGGTACCAAGGCAAAGCCGTTGGCCAGCCACGCCACGGTACCGGCGATCTGGAATACCTTGAGATAGTCCGTTCCCGGCGCCAGGGTCCGGCTGCAAACATAGGCAACCACAAAACCAACAACGAGGAAAAAAACAAACTGCTTCACCATCATGCCGCCCATGGCGGGCATCTGGCTCGGTACCACCGTCATATAGCCGACCGGTCCATCGCTGAACCTGGCCTTGCCTTCATCGGTTTTGCACTCACCCCAATCGGCCATATGTGGAATGTTGTACTGCCCCGGTTGGATGTTTTGCGGCTTGAGTGCGGCGCGCACCGCATCCTCATCAGGAAACTTTGCATAGTCCGTCTTGTGATGTGGCATTGCCATCCAGACGATGGCAGACATGACCCAGGAAAATGCGGCAGCGAGCAATATCGCCAGCCACAGCGATGTAATCGTAATCATGATTTGTCCCCCTGACGACCCCCCTATAGCCAGAAAGTATAGTAGAGCCAGCCAGCAGATTCCTTATTCCTTCAGATGCATCATTTATGCGCCAAAGTGACTGCTGGCGGGCCAAAAGAGGGCATTCACTCTAGTACGGTATGGGATCCTGACAGCGCAACCGCCATAGGTGATCCATGCTCTTCCCAAAGGCAAAACCGGCAGTGTTCGCAGCCGTATTGATAGCCCCGTTTGCAGCCCTGGCCGGCCCCACATCGATCCAAGTCGGCTATGGAAAAATCGACGGAAACAAAATCAAGCCATACGAGTTCACCTGGCAGCAGTGCTCCATGCAGGAGAATTCCTGGGTGGACGGCGGGACGCTGGTAGAAAAAACCGTTGAAGAAAACAAGGATGGCAGGCGTGTATTGCGCCATGAACAGACTACGACCCGCCCCAATGGCGTTCGCTCGGTCGCGGTTACCTGGTTTGACCGCGATACCCTTGCACCTCTAAGAATGCAAACGACGCATGTCGGGCCTGACGGAAAAACACTGGCCTCGAATGAATTTTCACTCAGCGAGAAAGGCTACGAGGGCAGTAAAACCCGTGGCGATCAAACAGAAAACGTCAGCGGCGAAGTGTCCTCAGCGCATTACCATGGCATGGCATTTGGGCTGCCGTTTGCGACACTCGATTTATCGCAGGATCTGCCCGTAGAGGTTCCTGCCTCGATGATCGGCTTTGATGCAACATACAAAGTCATTGCAACATTGGGCGGCAAGGAAAAAATGACCATCAATGGCAAAACCGTTGATGCCTTTTATGTCGATGTTGAATGGCATCACCTGGGTCTCGGTGATATCTACCCGCCCGGGCCGGATGCCAGCGGCGGTCGCTACTGGGTGGTTAATAATCCGCCCGAGGGTGTACCCTATGTGCCCCGCTACCAGACAGACACGTATGCCGTGGAAGTCGTACCGTCTGTATGTCCAAAAGCCAAATCATGATGAATCGATCCGTTGTTGCAACAATCAGTATGCTTTTCATCTCTCTGCAGGTGCAGGCAGGTGCTGCGTATACGACCAAAACGGTTGCCGAGAATCTGGTTGTCATATCAGCTATAGAGTTTCTACCGGATGGACGCGCGCTGGTTGCGGAGCGGCCAAAGGGCACGATCAGTATCGTTGACATGAAATCAGGCGTGAAACAACTCATTGCCGGTCTGCCCAAAGTGTATACAAACCCGGATGCCGGCATGAACGACGTCATACTGCATCCGGATTTTACCGAAAATCAGCTGGTCTACTTTAGTTATTCTGAAAAAACTGATGCAGGCGGTGTAACCGTTGTCGATCGCGCACGCCTGACGGGTGATCGGCTGACAGGTCGGGAAAGGTTGTTCACCGCTATAGGTAGTGGCGAACAGGATTGGCATTATGGTGGCCGGCTGGTGCTGCAAAACGGCTATTTATTCATCACTGTCGGTGATCACCATGAGCGGCATCGTGCACAGGAGCTTTCGAATCATCTTGGCAAAATCATTCGATTGCATGAAGACGGATCGATACCGGATGACAACCCATATATCGACACAGAGGGTGCGCTGGAAGAAATCTGGACTATCGGGCATCGGAACCCGCAAGGCCTGGCGCTGCACCCGGAAAACGGCGAGCTATGGTCAAACGAACATGGTCCGCGTGGTGGTGATGAAATCAATCTCATAGTAAAAGGAAACAACTACGGATGGCCCGTGATCACGCTCGGCTTCGAGTACGATGGTGGCGCGGTCGGCGATGGAATCGAAGAAAAAGAAGGCCTGCAGCGGCCGGTATACAACTGGACACCATCGATCGCGCCCAGCGACATGATGTTTTATACCGGTGACATGTTCCCCGAATGGCATGGCAGCGTATTTATCGGCGCCATGGGAAAACAACATCTGAACCGCACGGTGATACAAAACGGCAAAGTGGTGCTTGAAGAACGTCTCCTGGGTGACCAGGGTTGGCGCGTTCGCGCCATTGCCCAGGGACCCGAGGGCGCAATCTACCTTGGGGTTGATAACGGCATAATCGTCAAGGTTTTCAAAAAGTAATCGGGGTCAGACCCTGAAACTTCATTGAGGGTATGTGCGGCCAGGTTCCAGGGCCCAACCCCGACACTCCATGTACAATCTGACGACTGGTAGCGCGTTATCCTTTGCGCTTTTTTCCATAATCCAGGAAGGATCGGGCGCTGATGACCGTCTAATTACTCACAAGCCACGGAAATGGCGCCTTGATCATGGCAAGTGGGGCTGAATACGTTGACCGATACCGTCCATCTCGACAAAGCGATCGCGCAAAAAATCCTTGATGGAGATGAGGCAGAATTTCGCCGGCTGTTCGACAGCTTTTTCCCGCGGCTGTATCGCTTTGCGGTGGCCCACCTCGATGGTGACCAGGAATCGGCGCGCGATATTGTACAACAGACGTTTCGCAAGGCGTTTGAACGGCTGGATACGTACCGCGGGGAAGCGGCACTTTATACATGGTTCTGCCAGGTGTGCCGAAACACATTGATTGACCACTGCCGGGCACGAAATCGTGAATCACAACGCGTGGTCATGCTGGAAGACCATGCAGATGTACGCGCTGTTCTTGAAGCGATGACAGCGCCACTGGTCGAGCAACCCGAGGTTGCAGCCTGGCAACGCGATGTTCGCAGACTCGTTCAGGCCACCGTGGATTCTTTGCCAGATGGATATGGAGAAATTCTGGAATGGAAATATATAGATGGTTTATCGGTGAAAGAAATTGCCGGTCAGCTCGATGTCGGCGACAAGGCAGCGGAGTCACGCCTGACCCGCGCACGTACTGCTTTCAAGGATGCGATTCTCGCAATGGTGGATACACCGGATGGACTCCGGGCGCCACGTCATAGCTAAACGGGAAACGAATACTATGGGTACTGAGCAAACCGGAAACGAAACCAGAGAGGACATGGTGGCTACACTCATCCAGGCGGCCGGGCGCCGGGAGAATCCTCCGCAGGATGCCTACGAGGAAACCCTCGCGATCGCGACTGATTCGTGGCAGAAAAAAGTTCGTCAGCGCCACAATCGTCAGCGTGTTTACTGGGCGGCAGCGGCCAGTGTGGTCGCGGCAATCGCTGTTGCCTGGCTGGTGAATACCGGACCGGTCAACAACGTGCCGCAGGTTGCGAGCATGGATCGTATTATCGGTTCGGCCGAGATAAAAACCGGCGCCCATGCCAAGTGGTCCGTTCTTCGCGATGAAGACCACAAACTCATTAACGGCACTGCAATACGCACCCATGACGGCAGCTATGCAGGCATCATGCTCGATGGCGGCATATCGCTGCGCATGGCAGTCGACACCGAAATTCTGATTGATACCGCATCACGCATTCAATTGATAAGCGGCAAGGTCTATCTCGATACGGGCAGCATGAATGGCACACCGAATCAGATCGCAATCGTAACCCCCGCGGGAACGGCATGGGATTTAGGTACACAGTTCGAAGTCATTTATCGCGACGATAGCTATCGATTGCGTGTCCGTGAAGGTACGGTGGTGCTGGATAGCGGTGGTGAGGAAATTCAAAGCGCGGCAGGTGAACAGTTGCTCATCGATGCGCAAGGCGATTATTCCCGATCGCGGGTATCGCCTGATGACCCCGAGTGGAAATGGGCCGAATCGCTTGCGCCGGCGCTCGATATCGAGGGCAAACCGGTCAGCGATCTGGTGGCATGGGTATCCCGCGAAACTGGCAGATCCGTACACTATTCCAATAAAAACACCGAGAAAAAATCAGAGCGCACGATTTTGCATGGAAACATACGGCATCTGGCACCGATGGACGCGCTGTCTGTCATGCTGGCGACCACGGATCTGGAACATATCGTGGAGGATGACGGTACAATTCTGATCAGAGCAAAATCGAACTAGAAACGAACCCCTTGCAAAAACGGCCCCTACACATAACCCGTTTACTGCGGGCCACATTTTTGTCGCTGTTGATGGTAGCGGCAGTGCCGGTTTCTGCGTTCGCTGATGAACTACGAAATCTCACCCTTGAACAGGCAATCGAGTTACTGCAAAAAGATGGCCTGACCATCCTGTACAGCAGTGATCTTGTCAAACCCTGGATGCGCGTTCGCGAAGAACCCGATTCCGGCGACCCCCTGAAAATACTCGAGGCGATTGTCGCGCCGTATGACATGGCAGTGGCTGACGGGCCCAATGGCGCGGTCATGCTGGTTCGATCCGATGCAGTGCCGGTCAAAATGAAATCCGGAAAGCTGGTTGGCGTCGTACGCAACCTGACTGATGATCGACCGGTTGCCGGTGTCACTGTCCGTCTTGGCAAAAATGGTTTGAGCGCGATCAGCGATGCCAATGGCCAGTTTGAAATCGATGCCGTACCGACGGGTAGCTACGAGATTGAAGTAGTTGGCACGAATCTGTCAGCCGCCCGGGAACATACCGCAGAAGTACGCGCTGGCGAGACCATTGATCTGGATGTCATTGTGGTACAAGCGGGTCCGCCTGGTATCGCAGAAGTCATAGTCAGCGCGAGCCAATATGAACTCATGCGCGATCCCGGGCCGTCGATAAACTCCATGAGCGCAGCAGATCTGGAGCTACTCCCGGATCTTGCCGACGATCCAATGCGCGCGGTCGCAAGACTGCCGGGTACCGCAAGCGATGGTTATACGGCAAAAGCCAACATTCGTGGTGGCGAGTCTGATGAAACACTGGTGCGATTTGATGGTGTACGGCTATATAACCCGTTTCATTTGAAAGACTTTCAAAGCCTGTTCAGCACGATCGATCCGGCAATCGTTCGATCCATGAACATATACACCGGTGGTTTCCCGGTGACCTATGGCGATCGCATGAGCGGCGTGATCGACATAACGCCGTTGCAGCCAGATGGCAAACCACACAGGGAAATCTCGCTGAGCTTTTTCAACGCATCCGGTTTGTTCTCGGGAAACTTCAATGAGGGCAACGGTAATTGGATGGTTTCTGCCAGACGAGGAAACCTTGACCTGATATTCGATGTTGTGGATTCCAACCTGGGCGATCCAAAATACAAGGACTTTTACGCCCGGGTTGGCAACTGGTTTACAGATTCGTTTGCGGTCACTGCAAACGTATTGATATTTGATGACGATTTACAAATATCGGACAGCGACCGGGAAGAAAACGCAAAAGCGGACTACGAAGACACTTATTTCTGGCTGCGTTTTGACATGTTGCCCACAGATAGTCTTGAAGGCACTGTTGTCCTGGCGCACAGCAAGCTGGAGTCTCACCGGCGCGGCGATGCAGATCAGGAAGGCGTAGCCATAGGCATACTCGATGACAAGCGGGACTCGAGAATCAACTCGATCAATACCGACTGGTCATGGAATCTCTCGGATCAGTTCATGCTCCAGTTTGGCGGCGAGTACCGCAGCTCGGAAGGCGACTTCGACTATATGGACGAGGTCGAATTCGAAATACTTTTCCTGACACCGGGCGCGCCCACAGACACCGAACGCATGCGCCAGCTCAGCGTGGACACAGCCGGCGACCAGATCGGTCTGTACACCAATGCAAGAGCCAGGTTCTTCGATCGCTGGACAGCAGAGATCGGGGCGCGTTGGGACAAGGAGACCCTGAGCCCCGATAAAGATGAACAAATCAGCCCGCGGGCCGGGCTGATGTACGAGTTCAGCGACAGAACCCGGTTGCGGGCCAGCTGGGGACGATTCTTCCAGGCGCAGTCCATAGATGAATTGCAGATCAATGATGGAATCACCCGGTTTTTCCCGGCCCAGCAAGCTGATCATGCATTGTTGAGCTTTGAGCACATGTTTCAAAATGGCATCGAACTGCGCGTCGAAGCTTATCGCAAGGACTATGATGATCTGCGGCCCCGCTACGAGAACCTGTTGAACACATTTATTATCCTGCCGGAGCTGAAACCCGACCGGATTCTTTTGATACCCGAAAGCGCAGTATCAAAGGGTGGCGAAATATCGCTGCAACAAATGAATAATGGCCCGCTCAGCTGGTGGGCCAGTTATACCTATTCAACCGTAGAAGACAAAATCACGGGCAGACATGAGGATCGGAGCTGGGATCAGACCCACCTGGTCAACGTTGGCAGCAGCTGGAAGACGGATACCTGGGAATTCAGCGCGGCGACCACCTGGCACACCGGCTGGCCGACCACCAATGCGATGCTGGTTGCGACAGACCCGATTCCCCTGGCAGCCACCGGCCCCCGAAATGATCGTGATCTGGACAACTACCTGACCCTCGACACGCGCGTTGCGCGGAAATACCAACTCGATGACAACCGCAAACTGACCGTCTTTTTCGAAGTGCATAATGTTCTCAATCGAAAAAACGATTGTTGTGTCGAGTACCAGGCAGAGGATGAAGATGGTGAAATCGAGCTGGCCCTGGAAACCGTTGACAGCCTGCAGTTTTTTCCGTCGCTGGGTTTTACCTACGAGTTCTAGGCATCAAAAACCGCGCGCAGCGCCTTGAATCGCGGGTGATCCCGAACAGCTTCCAGATCCAGATCACTATCCAGCCATACCGGGTGGTTCCAGCCCAGTCCGTGCAAACGTTCCAGATAATCCAATGCTTTTTTGTGCTCCCCAAGGTGGCAATAAGCGCAGGCTGCGTTGTAAAGCACCGCGGCCGAGTCGGGTTCGAGGCTCACTACTTTCTCGACGAGCTCGCGGCAGGCGTCGGATTCTCCGGTATGATATTTCCCCAGTGCAAGATATATCATTGCACGCGTGTCCTCGGGATTCAGATTGAGATGCCGCTCGGCACGCAGAATGGATTCGCGTGATGCTGCTTGTACTTTTTCAGGCTGATCCAGTGACAAATAGCACTGGATTGCCTGTGATACAGACTGGTAGTCCTCTGGTCTCGCCTGTGCTGCGCGCATATACAGGTCGGCTGCTTTTTGATGCTCGCCCCGGGTTCTAGACATGCGTGCATAGAAATGCAGCGGTTCAAAAAGTTGCGGGTTTATCTCTATGGCGCGCTCGTACTCGCGTTTTGCGTCTTCAAATTGATCGGCGGCCCAAAATGCCAGACCGCGCGCTGCATGTGATTCGGCAAGATGATCTGCCAACTGCACCGCTTTTTCACTCGAGGCAAGTGCGGCAATCATCGGTGCAACCTCATGCGAGTGATACCAGTAAAGATCAGCCAGGCAATAGGTCAGACCGGCATAAGCAAGCGCGTATTCGGGGTCGATTCTTATTGCCTCCTCAAACGCATCCTTGGCGCGTAGCAAATGGCCTTTTTCGGTACGGTGATACAGCTCGCGCCCGCGCAAATAGCGATCATAAGCTTCAAAAGTGTTGGTGGTGGTATCGCTGACAGCGCGCTGCTGATCCGGCGTCAATGCCAGCTTCAATGCACCGGTAATCTCGGCGGCGATCTCATCCTGAACCGCGAATATGTCATCCAGATCGCGATCAAAGTTTTCTGCCCAGAGATGCGAGTCGCTTTTTCCGTCGATAAGCTGTGCCGTGATTCGCACGCGCTGGCCCGCGCGGCGTACGCTGCCCTCCAGTACATGCCGAACACCGAGCTTTTGCGACACGGTTGGGATATCCAGGTTTTGTCCACGGCAGGCAAACGAGGATGTACGCGAACACACGCGCAGCCCCGGTACACGGCTAAGCATGGTCAGCAATTCCTCCGCCAGACCATCGCTGAAGTACTGGTTTTCCTCGCTGTCGCTGAGATTCATGAACGGCAAGACGGCGATCGATAAATCATCAGGAATAGCCGGCTCTTTGGTCTCCGCTGGCGTTTCGGACTCTGGGGACTCTGGGGACACTGGGGACTCGCTGGCTATGACCGGTTCAGTGCCGCCGGATTTGTCAGCTTCAGCGGCTTGTTCGGCATCGGGACCCTTGTCCCGCTCAATGCCCTTTGGGCCGGTCTGGTATGCCCAGGCAAAAAAGACGGCAACTGGAAACCCAAGGGCAACAAGCACCACCACCAGCGTTACGGTCCAGGGCGGAAGCTGTAAGGGCTCAAAGGTTGTAGCCGCAATCTCGATCAACATCCAGGCGATCACCAGATAACCCAGGATCACGCCCCACACCCGCCGTCGCTTCAGTTCCTGGATGATCTTCATGGCGCGCATTGTAATACAAGTCATAGTAAAAACCGGTCAAAATGGTAGTCTTTGCCATGGCCCAGCGGAGGGGTATTCGTGTCTGGTCTGTTTGCCGAGCTAAAACGACGTAACGTATTCCGCGTAGCCATCGCCTACGTCGTGGTGGCGTGGCTGGCGTTGCAGGTGATCGATATCCTCATGCCCATGCTGGCGCTGCCCGAATGGGTGTCAAAATTCTTTCTCCTTATTATTATTGTTGGTTTTCCGTTTGCCATATTGCTTGCCTGGGCCTTTGAGCTGACACCAGATGGCCTCAAACGCGACAAGGACGTTGATCGATCGGAATCCATCACACCACAGACCGGTCGCGCGCTTGATCGGATCACCATTATTGTCCTGGTGCTCGCAGTCGGCTTCCTGATGGCCGACAAGTTTATGTTGCAGGATCCCGACGATGAGATGTCTCCCGAAACCTCAGTAGACGAGACTGCCAGCGAACCGCCTGATTTATCCATAGCGGTGCTGCCGTTCGTGAACATGAGCGGTGATAAAGATAATGAGTATTTTGCCGATGGTTTGTCGGAAGAGTTACTCAATAAACTGACCCGTGTCCCGGACCTGAAAGTCACCGGTCGTACATCTTCGTTTGCGTACAAAGGCCAAAGCCCGAATCTCCAGGACGTGGGCAAGACACTGGGTGTCGCCAATATTCTCGAAGGCAGCGTACGCCGCCAGGGTGATGAGGTGAGAATTACGGCACAGCTGGTACGCGCAGCCGACGGTTTTCATCTGTGGTCGGACACTTATGACCGAACGCTGGATGATGTGTTTGCCATCCAGGATGAAATCGCACAGGCGGTCACAGATTCTCTGGATATTGTTCTTGATAACACCGCCATGCGCCGGATGCGCAACAGCGGTGTACGTGAGGTCGATGCTTTTATCGAATACCAGAAAGGCTTGGAACTCTACGAACTCGCGCATGGCAACGAGGATTTAATGGATACCCTCAAGCGTGCCAAAGCACACTTTGATGAAGCTGTGCGACTGGCTCCGGATTTTGCCAGCGCCTATTTCATTGGCACCGACTACTATGCCCACATCCTATTCAGCTTTGATCTTCCATTGCAGGATCGCGTAGATGCGCTGACCCAGTTACACGCCAGACTGGATGCCGCGTATGAACTTGCACAAGACCTACTGAGACGCGCCGTCATCGATGTAGACAGATCCTTTTTTTCCAATGACTGGAAAACATTCCCGGACAAGCTTGATCGGGCAAATGCGCTGGATGGCTGTGCAGAGCCGGTATGGTACGAGGTGATCAATGTCACGGGTAGGCGCGCAAAACAGGCGGGTGAAACCTTCAGACGGCTACTGGCATGCGACCCGCTAAATATGTTGAGAAACGTGTCTATCGCTGACAACCTCCTGTGGACGGGTAAACCGGATGAGGCTGTTGCCTTTATTGAAACCGTAAGACAACATTTCGACCAACATGCCTGGATAGATAACGTATACACAAAAACCCTCGGAGCTGTGGGCCGACATGATGAAGCGATCGAAGTGGCAAGGAAAGTGGATATTCCCGACGTCTTCCTGTCCAGTCTCCATGTCAGTGCACTGGCGGCAGCCGGCAGGCTCGATGAAGCTCGCCACGAAGC
>CBDUSC010000026.1:0-11494 GCA_965369735.1 uncultured bacterium | reverse complement strand
GCATCTGCAGATGACGCGCCCTGGACCACCGACACACATTCTTCGTGCAACCGGTGAGTATTCTCACTATCTATACCAGGATCGTCTTCTATGGTGTCTGCAATACGACACAATAGATACGCGTTAGTGACTACCTCGCGCAGCGGCTCCGGAAGCTGGGGTATGGTCAGCGCAAATGTACGGGAAACACCCGGCAAGGCATCGATCTGATATTGCTTGGGACTCATACGGGATTGTTTAACCGTGCATTTTTTGTTCAGATGGTGTTGGAAGGATTCGGTCTAATCTTGCTTTAAGCGTCTCAGAACATACAACAGAATCGGGAAAATGTCTTTTAAAGAGCGGATTGATTTTTATCGCACGCGTGTGGAAAACACGCTGGACCGCTGGCTACCGGAGCCTTCGGGCATGGCCGCGCCATTGCATGAGGCAATGCGTTATTCGGTGCTCGGTGGTGGCAAACGAATTCGACCCCTGCTGGTATATGCGACCGGGGAATTGCTGGCCGTACCCCACGCCACGCTGGATGCGCCGGCTGCCGCGGTCGAATGCATACACGCCTATTCCCTGATTCATGACGACTTGCCAGCCATGGATGATGACGAGCTGCGGCGGGGAAAACCCACCACCCACCGTGCTTATGACGAGGCAACGGCAATTCTGGCCGGAGACACCTTGCAAGCCCTGGCATTTCAGATTCTGGCCGATGATTCGGAGCTGGTTTCCGCGCCGACCAATCAAATCGGCCTTGTGAAGGTGCTGACCCAGGCGGCTGGAGCCGATGGCCTGACCGGTGGGCAAATTATTGATTTACGGTCCGAGGGAAAAACGCTGGATCGCGAGCAAATCGAAGAAATGTTCTTCAGGAAGACTGCGATTTTGATTCGCGCCGGGATAGTCATGGCGTGCTACTGCAAACCGGGGATCACCGAGGCTACAACAAACCTGCTGGCAGAATTTGGCCGCGACATCGGCCTGGCATTCCAGATACGCGATGACGTCCTCGATATTGAGGGCAATACCGAAACCATAGGGAAAAAACAGGGCTCGGATGATGATCGCGGCAAAGCAAGCTACCCCGCAATGCTGGGTCTCCTGGCGGCCAAAACCAGGGCCAACGAGCTATATGATTCGGCACTGGATCGCCTAAAGGGATTTGGACCAGCCGCAGAACCGTTGCGCTTTATGGGCGATTACATTTTGAATCGAGAACACTAGCGAGGTGAATTTGGTCAGCCATTCGTTTTTTTGGAGCAAATCGCCATGGTCAAAACTGCGTGCGCGGTGTGTTTTTCACCATCCTGGCTCTCGCACCAGACATCCGAGCGGATCACTGAAAACGAGCGCCCCGGTTTGATGACTTCAGCACGACATCGCAGACTCTTGCCACGGGCCGCACGCAACAGGTTTATTTTGAATTCCATGCTGAGCACATACTCGTCGGCGCCAAGCAGTGACATGGCCGCCGCACCTGCCGTGTGATCGGCAATCGTCGCCTGGACGCCAGCATGCACAAACCCGTCATGCTGATGGTGTTTTACCTCGATATTCAGCCCTGTCTCAACCCAACCCGGGCCCACATCGATCAACCGGATTCCGACATCATTGACGAATGGCGCGTCACCGATCACACGCTCAACGACATTACGATATTCCGGATTTTTGCTGTCCACCCGGTTTACTCGCCGCCGCGGCGGCGTTTTTGTACGGAATCCAGTACTTTGTCTATGGCCTTTTTTGCCGACGCGGTTACGCTGCCTTTCTCGTATTGCTCGACAACCATATTCTCCATACTGGATACCAGGTCATCCAGGCGTGGCTCATTCTGGTGCAGCAGCATATTCTGACTGCCCGGAATTCTGTCAGCGGCGCCAAACAGGTTGATCCATTTTTCGCTGCGCCTGCCCAGCAATACCACATCGTAAAAGTGCTGACCTTTGCGGTGCTGCGGCGTAACCAGGTCGACCAGCGCGGCGATCAGGGAAATCGGAACAAGCAACAAATCCCTGAAACCGTCCACCGCGAGCTTTACCTGGAATACGACCACATCGCGTAAAAGCTCCCAGCGACTCGGCTCCGGGTAATCAACATCCCGTGCGTGCAAAGGTGATTTTTTGGTTTTCACAATCTTGTCCGGAAACTATGGAAAGACCGGAAACTGTAACATGATCCGAACGCGGGCAGCCTGGAGAGGCGCATGGACCCACCGGGCGTGATGCATCGGCCAAAGGTCAGTACAATTGCGCCATGAGCAGCGACGCACAATCAGGCAATAACCCCGATACGGGCGTGCTGTTGGTAAACCTCGGCACACCCGATGCACCAACCGTGCCCGCAGTGCGACGATTTCTCGCAGAATTCCTGAGCGATCCCAGGGTAATCGATATGCCGCGATGGCTATGGCTGCCGATCCTGTACCTGGTGATACTGGTGATTCGCCCGTTTCGATCCAGGCGTGCCTACCAGAAGGTCTGGACTGAGTCAGGTTCGCCGTTGATGGTCATATCGAAAAAGCAGCGCGCTGCGTTGGAGCTCGAGCATGCGTCCCGCGATAACGCCATGCCGGTTGCTCTTGGTATGCGTTATGGCCAACCATCCATAAAGACAGCATTGCAAAAATTAAAAGAGTACAAATGCAATCGTATTGTAATCCTGCCGTTGTACCCCCAGTTTTCAGGGACAACGACGACATCTGTGGATGATGCTCTGCAAACAGCGCTTTCGTCCATGCGATGGCAACCCGGGATCGCGTTCGTCAATAATTATCATGACGATCCCCGATATATCGATGCGCTGGCCACAAGTGTCGAGTCGCACTGGTTGGAGCACGGGCGCGGCGAAAAACTGCTTATGTCGTTTCACGGCTTGCCGCAACATTTTGTCGATGCCGGAGATCCCTATTTTGAGCAGTGCAAGGCAACGGCAGCTTTGCTTGCAGAGCGTTTGCATCTCGATGGCAACCACTGGGCGATAGGCTTTCAATCGCGAGTCGGCCGGGAGGCATGGCTGAAACCGTACACTGATGTGCTGCTGAAGAAGTGGGCAGCGGACGGTTTGCGGCGTGTTGATACCGTCTGTCCGGGCTTTTCCGCCGATTGTCTGGAAACGCTTGAAGAAATAGCCATCCAGAACCGAGAATCGTTCATCACCGCTGGCGGTGAGTCACTGAGCTATATCGCTGCACTGAATGATCGGGTTGAGCACATAGAGTTTCTTGCCGATCTGGTCACGCGATACAGCAGTTGATATTGGTGATATTCGCTCGCCGGCGCGTTCACAGAAGCAACAAGGGGGCCAAAGCACGTGATCGGGCGATTCCTGGAAATCAGCGTGCAGACTCCGAATATCCAGGAGTCGATGGAGTTCTACACAGACCTGGGTTTTGCGTACGCTCATCCCGGTGAAACCTGGTCGCATCCCTATATGGTCATGACTGATGGACGATTATTTATTGGTCTGCACCAATACGAGTTCCAGTCACCCTCGCTGACCTATGTGCGCCCCGGGCTTGCAGATCATCTCACGCTGCTGAAAAAGCATGACGTCAGATTTTCATTTGTAAAAACCGGTGACGAACAATTCAATGAAGCCGGCTTTTGTGATCCGGACGGACAAATCGTTACGCTGCTGGAAGCTCGCACATTTTCTCCGCCCTTGCTGGAGCATGAAGACTTTTCTTTTTTCGGACGCTTTAGCCAGTACACCATGCCGGTCAGCAGTGTAGAGCGCGCCATCGCTTTCTGGGAACCACTGGGTTTTGTCCTTACCAGCCAGGGAGAGGAACCATTCCCGTGGGCTATTATCACCAGCGATTATCTGAATCTGGCGTTTTATGAGTGTAATGAAATGCCGCAGCCGGCTATTACCTTTACCGAACCGGATATGGATCAGAGAATCCAGTGGCTGGCAGCAAAGGAATACAAAATCTCGAATACCTTTCCAGGCGCCGAACCATCCAATGAGCAAGCAGTACTCAGATCACCCGAGGGTCTGGATTTTCACCTGATGACCGGAGCGCACTAAAACCGCGGTCAACGATCACCGTTCTTGTTTATGCTGTACCGCGTAGCTGATCCAGTATGCTTTCATCTTCCAGCGTCGATGTATCCTGGGTAATTTCCTCGCCGGCGGCAATCGTGCGCAGCAGACGGCGCATGATTTTTCCGGATCGCGTCTTTGGCAGGTTATCAGCAAACCTGATGTCATCGGGTTTGGCGATCGCGCCAAGCTCCTCGCCAACCCAGCCACGCAGCTCAGCTACAAGCTGCTCATTATCCTTTGTTGAGTCCGCGGATGGCCGATCTCCCTTCAAAACAACGTAGGCAAAAATCGACTCGCCTTTGACATCATGCGGGCGGCCCACTACAGCAGCTTCTGCTACACGCGGATGAGCCACCAGTGCTGACTCCACTTCCATGGTTCCCAGTCGATGACCGGCGACATTCAGAACGTCGTCGATACGACCCAGAATCCAGAAATAGCCGTCGCTATCCCGATGCGCGCTGTCTCCCGCGACATAAAATCGATTGTCGAATTTCTCCCAATAGGTATCGATGTATCGCTGGTTGTCACCCCAGATCGTTCGCAGCATTGATGGCCAGGGCTTGCACATCACCAGGAAACCACCCTTATCGGGGTCCGTCACCGGGTCACCTTTGTCATCGACAATGTCGGCGACAATTCCCGGCAGGGGTTTTGTACAGGATCCCGGCTTTGTCGCGGTCGCGCCCGGTAACGGCGTCATCATGATGGACCCGGTTTCGGTTTGCCACCAGGTATCGACGATGGGGCAACGCTGTTTCCCGATGACCGTGTGATACCACATCCACGCTTCCGGGTTTATGGGTTCGCCAACAGTGCCGAGTAACCGGATTCGTGACAAGTCATAGCACGCAGGTATCTCGTCCCCGAGTTTCATCAACGCGCGTATTGCCGTCGGCGCCGTATAGAAAATCGTGATTGCATGATCCTGGCAGATTTTCCAGAACCGTCCGCCATCGGGAACCGTCGGCGCACCCTCGTACATCATAATGGTAGCGCCCGCAGCCAGGGGTCCATATGCGACATAGCTGTGGCCGGTTATCCAACCGACATCCGCCGTGCACCAGAAAACATCCGTGTCTTTGAGATCGAACACCCACTTGTTGGTCACTTTCGCGTTCAGCAAATAGCCGGCACTGGAATGCTGTATGCCTTTTGGCTTGCCCGTTGAACCCGAGGTATACAGAAAAAACAACGGGTGCTCGGCATCGACCCACTCTGGCTCACACTCCTCATCCTTGCCCGCAACAAGATCGTGCCACCAGATATCGCGACCATCCTGCATGCAGACGTCGTGTTTCGTGCGCTTCAGTACGACGACTTTTTCAATCGTCGGGCAGGCGCCATCCAGAGCTTTGTCGGTAGCGGCCTTCAGTTCTATCGTTTTGCCACCTCGTGTGCCGCCATCTGCGGTCACCACGCAGATCGCGCCCGCGTCTTGAATACGATCGCGCAAAGAACTTGCCGAAAATCCGCCAAACACCACCGAGTGTACCGCGCCAATGCGCGCGCAGGCCTGCATTGAAATCACGGCTTCCGGAACCATGGGCATATAAATGATGACGCGATCACCCCGCCCAACACCCAGCGATTTCAAACCATTTGCAAAACGGCAAACCTCTGTGTGCAATTCGCCGTAGCTCAGACGCCTGATATCACCGGATTCGCCCTCAAATATGATGGCAGTCTTGTCTGCGTGCTGAGCAAGATGCACATCCAGGCAATTAAAGGAAACATTGAGATCGCCATCAGCGAACCACGTGTAGTTCGGTGCATTCGATTCATCAAGCCCTTTTGAGAACGGCTTGTGCCATTCGATCTCCTCTCGCGCAAGATCGCACCAGAAGCCTTCATGGTCTGCATCGGCTTTTTGCTGCAGCGCCTGCAATTCATCCGGTCCGATAATTGCCGCCGCCGTAAACGCGGGATCCGGTTTAAAAAGTCTTTTTTCGTGGAGTATCGACTGGATATCTTTGTCGCTCATCGCAAATCCTTTTTTTAAAGAATAAACCACGCACCATCAAAACAACACCGCACGGATAATTTTCGGTCGATAGTCATGCGCCGGATTCTGAAAGACAACGATCGATCAACGCACGCGCCTGAGCAAGATAGCCTCCGCCAAACAAATTGAGATGGTTGAGTACGTGATACAGCTGGTACAGCGGCTCGCGCGATTGCCAGTCATCATCCATTGGCCAACTCGCCTGGTATGCGTCATAAAAGCGTCTGCCAAAGCCGCCGAACAGGCGCGTCATGGCGATATCTGTTTCCCGATCGCCAAAATAGACCGCCGGGTCATACACATAGGGCCGGCCATGCACATCCGCGGACCAGTTCCCGGCCCAAAGATCACCATGCAGCAACGACGGAACCGGCGTGTAACTTTGAAAAAAACTGGCCACTCCATCAATCAGCCGGTAACCCGAATCCGAAAAATCACGGGCAAAGCCATTGCTGATCGCCAGATCGATCTGAAACCGCAATCTGTTCCCGGCGTAAAATGATACCCAGTCGTCGCACCCGGTATTGATCTGCTTTGTGCTGCCGATGGTGTTATTGCGATGCCAGCCGTGTCTCTCGGCCCGGTAACGATGCAAAGTGGCAAGCAATTCTCCAAGCGCTTGCTCCGTCGAGTCGTCGGGTTGTCCGCGTTCTATCCACTCGAGCACCAGCCAGGCAGTTTCATCTGCCGCTCCCTGGACAATGACCCGCGGCACACGCAAAGCATGCGCCCTTTGCATTTCCTCAAGGCCGGCGGCTTCTGCCTCGAACATGTCCTGATAGCAAATTGCATTGGTCTTCACAAAAAGCGTTTGATCGGATGCGTCCAGACGCCACGCGCGGTTGATACAGCCACCGGATACCGGGCTCGCGCTTCCGGGGTCCGTGCTAATGTCTATCGCCTGCAATTGCTCGCAGATCGCCTGCCAAAAACCTGTAGTTTTCATTTTTTACCCGGCTATGGGTCAGCGATGCAACTCGGCAATTCGCTCGGCCTGGCGTCTCAGCGCAGTCCCGAAACCAACTCGGTCATACACGTCATTCAGCAAGTCCTCGTCTGGTGCAGAGCGCGAAATCGTGGACTCCCCGATATCCAGATCCATATCGCATTCGATACGGGTCAGCTTTTGCGCCAGGTAAGCCGCATCGCGATGCCCATCCAGTTTGTCGCCCAGCGTTTTTGCGCCGCGTATGGATAACGATGCTACCTGATCGAGATTGTCATAAAGATCATCCAGAGATTCAAAATGCATCATCAGGGCTGCTGCAGTTTTTTTGCCCACGCCGGGCACGCCTGGGATATTGTCAACCGGGTCACCGGCAAGCGCGAGGAAATCTGCAATTTTCTCCGGCTGTACGCCAAAGTTTCCTTCGATGTCGTCATAGCCCAAACGTCTGTTCGATGCGTAATCCCAGAAAACATCACCGGGTTTCAGTAACTGCGCAAGATCCTTGTCGCGTGTCACGATCGTTGTCATATGATCGAGATCGCGCATCCGTACGGTAATGGTTCCGATAATGTCATCGGCTTCGTATCGATTGCTCGAAAAGCCCGGCAGACCCAGAGCATCACTGATTTCTCTGCACCATTTAAATTGCTTTTTCAGATCAGGCGGCGCTGGTTCGCGGTTAGCCTTGTATTCCGGGTAGATTTCATTGCGATATGAGTCGGTCAGGCTTTCATCAAATGCAACAGCGATATGCTCGGCTTTGGTAGCTTCTATGAGATCACCCAAAAAACGCGCGAAACCATATGCTGCGTTTATGGGATCGCCATTATCGTTTGTCATGGAATCGGGCAGCGAATAATAGGCCCTGAAAACATAAACACTGGCGTCGACAAGATAGATCATGGATCAGAAAAACGCTTCAGAATGCGCCACGCCATTCGTCACATGACAAATGATCCCTCAGTCTCGCGTGCAGGGGACTGCTGCGCGGGAAATGCGCCAGCAGATACTCCATCTGGTCGGCCAGCACCTTGCGGCCCTTCAGATAAATGTATTCCGCGTAAGTTGGCGTAAACGGCACTGCCAGCAGTTGCATGTTCGCCTGCTCCGGCGTACTGCCAGCCTTGTGATTGTTACACCGGCGACAGGCAGTCACCACGTTTGTCCACCGATCGCGACCACCCTGGCTGATCGGTGTCACGTGATCGCGAGACAACTGGGCGCCCGAATGGCGATCGCCGCAATACAGGCATAAATAGGCATCGCGCTTGAACAGCGTCTGATTATTCAGGGGCGGTGTGTAGTCTTCGCGAACCTTGCCAAGAACATGGGTATTTCCGAGTGTCGCAATAATGGAGTTGATCTGAACCTCGCTGCGCAAACCGGATCGGGCGTTATAACCACCGTACAGGCTGTAGATCGTCGATCCACACGCATAAGCAACCCGCTCGGTATGGTAGAGCCGGACCGCATCTTTGTAGTCGATCCACTCCAGCGGCATACCGGACACATCGGTTCGCAGTACTTGTTGAGACAGCTTCATCATGAGCCTTTGTCACCCGATTTCCGTTGTGGCATCGGGCTCTAAGTGTTTATTCCAGAAAAGACCCGAAAAAGCAACGATTTGAACATCAATCTCTTACATATACGGGTAATGTCGCCCTGCCCGCCGAAATCTGCCGGCTGCTCACCGCAAATCCGGGCACCGCTGCAGGGGATGTGGCGATTGTCAGGGTAAGTCTGCATAATCGTCCCGGTTTTTGTCGCACCACAGAATTTATCCACTTTATTCGGAGGAAAATCATGCCGATTACCATTGGCGTGTTAAAGGAGGAGTTGGACGGCGAAATGCGCTGTGCGCTGACTCCCGAGGTCGCCGCCAAGTTTGCAAAGCTTGGCGTGGGCGTTGTCATGGAACAGGGAGCCGGTACCGCTGCCGGCATGCCGGATAAGTCGTTTGCCGATGTCGAATTCATTGCCGATCGATCCGCCGTGATCTCTGGCTCCGACATACTGCTTTGCGTGGCGCCGCCTGCTGATGCCGTCACCGGGCAAATGAAATCCGGTGCAGTACTGGCGGGGTTTTTGCAGCCGCATCGTCAACTACAGATGGTTGCCGTGCTGCGCGACAAAAAAATAACCAGCTTCGCTGTGGAGCTGGTACCACGGATATCGCGCGCTCAATCCATGGATGCCCTGTCCTCCCAGGCGGCCATCGCGGGTTACAAGGCCGTGCTCATCGGCGCAAATACGCTTGACCGGTTTTTCCCGATGCTGACCACTGCCGCCGGCACCATCCGGCCGGCAAAGGTTTTGATCATCGGTGCAGGTGTCGCCGGCTTGCAGGCAATCGCTACCGCGAAGCGGCTTGGCGCCATCGTGGAGGGTTATGACGTCCGGGGCGCCACTCGTGAGCAGGTCGAATCGCTGGGTGCGAAATTTGTCGATACCGGCGTCAGCGCCGAGGGTGAGGGCGGTTATGCGCGCGAGCTGACCGATGAGGAAAAACAAAAACAACAGGAAGTGCTGGAAGACCATATCGCGCTGTCTGATGTCGTTATCACCACGGCCGCCATACCGGGCCGGCCTGCGCCGCGAATTATCCCTGCATCAGCGGTGCACAGAATGAAACCCGGCGCGGTCATCGTGGATATTGCCGCCGAGAGCGGCGGTAACTGCGAGCTGACCGAAGCGGGCAAAACAGTCGATATTGACGGTGTGAAAATAGTCGGGCCGATCAATTTGCCGGCGCAACTGGCTTTTCATGCAAGCGAGATGTATGCGCGCAATCTGTACAACTTTTTGTCTCCCGCCATTGACGATGGCGAGATAAACATCGATTGGGACGATGAGGTGTTTGCCGGCGCCGTATTAACGCATGACGCAGAAGTAAAGCACGCGCCGACCAGGGAACTGCTGAGTTCCGGCACTACAGGAGGTGATTCATGATTACCGGTTTCATAGCGTTATACATTTTCATGCTTGCCGCGTTTACCGGTTACGAAATCATTGCGCGGGTGCCTGCAATCCTGCATACGCCGTTGATGTCGGGTTCAAACTTTGTTCATGGCATCGTTTTGGTCGGATCCATGGTGGCTCTTGGGCGGGCAGATACAACATTGGAGATCACTATCGGTTTCATTGGTGTTGTCCTTGCATCGGGTAATGCTGTTGGCGGTTATGTTGTGACGGAGCGAATGCTCGAGATGTTCAAATCCAGCAAGGAGAAACAGAAATGAGCGGTTTGCTCCCCGAAGGCGCCGCCGATCTGCTGATCCAGACCAGCTACTTCCTCGCCGCAGTTCTGTTCATCATCGGTCTCAAAAGAATGAGTTCGCCGGTCACGGCGCGCAACGGCATCGTGTGGGCCGGTGTGGGCATGCTGGTTGCAACGCTGGTGACTTTTGCCTGGCCCGGAATGCAAAACTACATACTGATCATCGTTGCAATTGCCATCGGCGGCATCCTGGCATGGGTCAGCGGCAAGCGCGTGGCCATGACCGATATGCCGCAGATGATCGCGCTGTATAACGGCATGGGTGGCGGTGCGGCGGCAACTATTGCTGCTATTGAGCTGTTCGATGGCGGTCATCATGGCCTGGCCATCATTACTCTTGCGGTGCTGGGCGGTTTTATCGGCGCCGTGTCTTTCAGCGGCAGCCTGATCGCATTCGCAAAGTTACAAGGAATTTTACGCAAGTCCTGGCGCTTCAAAGGGCAGCAGTTCTTCAACATTATTTTATTGCTGGTTATAGCGGTTCTTGGTACGGGCATCGTGCTTGGCAGTCATGCCGGCATGTCATATGTCGCACTGTTTTTCCTGCTGGCATTGCTGCTCGGAATTACCATGACGGTGCCGATCGGTGGTGCGGACATGCCAGTGGTGATATCGCTGTACAACGCGCTGACCGGTCTTGCCGTTGCGTTCGAGGGCTTTGTTCTGCAAAACGCAGCCATGATCATTGCCGGCACCGTGGTGGGCTCCGCGGGTACCTTGCTGACACAGCTGATGGCCAAGGCCATGAATCGCTCGCTTGCCAATGTCCTGTTCAGCGGCTTTGGCGAAACAGCGATATCAAGTGGCGATGACAGCATCGAAGGCAGCCTCAAACCCATCGAGGCGACCGACGTCGGTGTGATGATGGCCTTTGCCGAAAAAGTCATTATCGTGCCGGGCTATGGAATGGCGGTTGCACAGGCACAGCACAAGATCTGGGAGCTCGCGCAGTTGCTGATCAAGCGCGGCGTCACGGTAAAATTTGCGATACACCCCGTTGCAGGTCGCATGCCCGGCCATATGAACGTGTTGCTCGCCGAAGCCGGCGTGCCGTACGACATCATTTTCGATCTCGACGAGGTCAATGCCGAGTTTGGAACGACCGATGTAGCGCTGGTCATTGGTGCAAACGACGTGGTCAACCCGGTTGCGCGAAGCCAGCCCGACAGCCCGATCTACGGCATGCCAATCCTGGATGTCGACAAGGCGAAAAATGCGGTGG
>CBDUSC010000025.1:0-11524 GCA_965369735.1 uncultured bacterium | reverse complement strand
CCATTTTCAACTGGATCGCTGCCGGTACTTGTAACTGACAAGGAGAGAGTTTGTGCGCCGCTTTGCAACAATCATTTTTGTTGGAACCCTGATCGGAGCCGTTACCGCTTGTGATGACGTGAGTAACGAACCGGTCGCGGCGGCAGGTCAGACTCTGTGCGTTGCCGATTTTGAAGCCTGTATCAATCCGATACTTGATGCAGCGCTCAACGGCCGCGCCGGCCAGGTCACCTGCGCGGCCAGCGGCTGCCATGACCAGGCAGCAGGATCGGGCGGTGCTTTCAAGATATTTGCCAATGCACAGCCAGCATCTACTGAGATGCTGGCTAACTTTTTTGCCGCAAAGGCGTTTGCCAACCTGGACAACCCGGTTAACAGCAAGCTGGTGCTTGAGCCGTTGCAGGGTGTGAGCTCGATCTCGGGCACGCATACCGGTGGAGACATTTTCCCGGATACCGCCGACAGCTGTTACCAGGCGATTTTTGACTGGATGTCCCTGCGTGTAGACGCCGATGACAATGCGAGCTGCGGGTTTTGCACCCCGGTGGCCATCGCGTCTTGCGGGTACTGAACCGGCTTTTTTTGGATGGCGTTAGTGCTTTATGTAAAAAATGTGAGGCCGCTAACAGTATTCGGGGGACCAGAGTGAGGAAATGTGTGATCGAACCAATGAGTAAAGCATAAAGACCTGACCATGAAAGGATTTCTGGCCATTGCGCTGATGATTTTGATGTCCTCCCCGGTACTTGCCGAGGGGGATTTTCAGCGTGTACAGGTTGCGGATGCATACATGGAAATGCGCACAGGCCCCGGCCGCGGTTTCCCCATATTTCATGTAGTCGAACGCGGTGAATGGGTGGATATCAGCAAGCGCCGCACCGACTGGTTCAAGGTGCGTACAGACACGGACAAAGAAGGCTGGGTAAACAGACGGCAGATGGAAAGTACATTGACACAAGCTGGAATAGAGAAGAGTTTTCGCGATGTTCTTGTCGACGATTTCCTTTCGCGCCGCCTCGAGGTTGGCTTTGGTGCCGGTGAATTCGACGGCGACCCGGTCTTGTCTATCCGATCGAGTTACAAGTTCAGCGAGTATTTTCTGGGGGAGTTGACGCTGTCCCAGGTATCGGGGGACTTCTCCAGTTCGAAGCTATATCACGCGAACCTGGTTTTGCAGCCCTATCCGGAATCGAGGTTGTCCCCTTATTTTACTTTGGGTGCCGGGCGGTTTGAAAACGAACCAAAGGCAACCCTGGTCAATGATGAAGATATTGAAGAACCGGCAGCCAATGTCGGCGTTGGAGTCCGCGCGTATATAACCCGGAGGTTTCTTTTTCGTGTGGACTTCAAGCATTACGTCGTTTTTATCGATGACGACAGTCATGAGGAGTTCCAGGAGTGGGTCGCGGGATTTTCGTTTTTTTTCTGAAAGATTATGAGACTGAGAGTATGTGATGAAATTTGAACGAATAAACCTTGTACTGATCCTGACTGCAGTATTGCTGCTGGGCGGTTGTTCGTGGATGCGTGGCAACGTATCGGATCTGGACGATCAACCCATCGAGCAAAATGAAACCGGCAGTACCGCCGAGCAGGTCATCGAACCTGAGGTCGAGCGACGGGATATCACCGTCCCCAAAATCGATAACGAAAACTGGGAAGTTGGCGCATATGCCGGCGTCATCAGCTATGAAGATTTTGGATCACAGCTCGTATACGGTGTCCGCGGTGCCTATCACGTTACCGAAGATTTTTTTCTGGAACTCAATTACGGGCAGTCGGAGATCTCCGACGAGAACTTTCGAAATTTCGGACTGGCGATATTTCCCGATGAAGATGAAGACGTAACTTTTTACAATTTTTCGCTGGGCTACAATTTTTTGCCCGGTGAAGTCTTCGTGGGCACCAAGTGGGCCATGACAAGCAGCATGTATTTCGTTTTTGGTGCGGGCAATACCGAATTCATAGACGAGGATGAACTGACATACATCCTGGGTTTCGGTTTGAAAGTCATACCAAAGGATTTTTTGACCCTGAGGCTGGAAGCCAGGGACAACATATTTGAGTCTGATTTGCTTGGTGATAATGAATTCAAGCACAACATGGAACTTAATTTCGGGATCGCGTTTATTTTTTAGGGATTCATATTCCAGCGATCCGGTGTTTTGGAGTGATGACGATGCGCAAAAATGGACTTCGAAAATTGATCACGGCCAGCGTGCTCATGTTGTGCGTTGGGACGGTACCTGCGTTGACAGATATGTCCGGTCAGCAGGCGCCCGATTTTGCGCTGAAAAGCATGGCGGGCGAGAACCTGAGGCTCAGCGAGTATCGCGGTGAGGTCGTCATGATCAATTTCTGGGCGACCTGGTGTGGCCCCTGCCGCCAGGAGATGCCGATGCTGGACGAGATTTACCAGCGCTATCAAAAGATCGGCTTTGCCCTGCTTGGGGTGAATATTGACGATGATCGCAGGCGTGCAGAAAAAATGATTGAGACCCTTGGTATTTCCTTCCCTGTGCTTTTTGACGACGCGAAAGAGGTCAGCCGCATGTACAACGTCGATGCGATGCCGGTGACCTATCTGATTGATCGCGAAGGCACCGTGAGGCATGTGCATTTTGGATACAAGCCAGGCTTCGAACACGCTTATGTCGAAGAACTGCGTAGTTTGCTGAGAGAGTAACTGTGATGAAAAAAGCAGGCATTGGATTGTTGCTGGCGCTATTGGTGATGAGCACGGGCTGTGCCACTGAGCCCTGGGTCAAGCCTTATGAGCGCGAAGCCCTGTCCGAGGAAATCATGTCGTTTTCTCGCGAGCCGCTGGTCGACCAGTATCGGCTCCATGTATTCGAAGTTCGTGAGGCCGCACGCGGAGCAGCGCTGTCGGTCGGAGGTGGTTGTGGTTGTAACTAGGCAAAAGTTGATGGCCGCGAGTGTGGCCTTGACCCCGATCCGGTTTCCGGCATCGGTGCGTTTGCTTGCCTGTGTATTGGCCGTGTCCGTTTCGCTCCTGTTCATTTTCATGGCAAGCACTTTTGCATCAACGCTGCCGGACGAGCGATCCGAAGCCATGTATCACCATTACGATGGTGGCGGTGTCGAAGTGCACGGCCCAGCGTTGTTGCTCAGGAAAAATTTCAAGGAAAAATACTCGTTCACAGGTAGCTATTACGTTGACGACATCACCAGCGCATCCATCGATGTTGTCACAAATGCCAGCGAGTATTCCGAGACGCGTACAGAGTATGGTATCGGCGCCACTTATTTGCATCGCGATACGCTGATGTCATTTTCGTATAGCGACAGCGATGAGGATGACTACGAGGCGTCGACATTCAATATCGATTTCGCGCAGGAAGTCTTTGGCGGTATGTCCACGATCTACATGGGGTTTACCCGCGGCGACGATACTGTGATGCGGGTGGACAATGATTTTGAGGAAGACATTGATCGCTATCGCTATCGGCTTGGTCTTTCGCAGATTTTTACCCGCACACTGGTAGTCAATTTTGCGTACGAGGGCATAGCGGAAGAGGGTTTTCTCAACAATCCCTACCGCTCGGCGCGCCTGCTTGGCGCCTCTGTACCGGAGGTCTACCCGGACACAAGAACCAGCAATGCGTTCTCCGCGGAGGCGATGAAATACTGGCAAAGCGAATTATCCACGCGCCTGGGTTATCGATATTTCACGGATACCTGGGATATCAATGCACATTCGATCGAGGCTGGCTTCACCAAGAACATGGGTGGCGGCATTTTGCTGGATGCGAGTTTCCGATATCACGACCAGGATGCGGCGTCGTTTTACAGCGATAACTTTATGCAGGAATTCAAATACATGGCGCGCGACAAGGAGCTCAGCACATTCAGTAGTTATACGCTGGGCGTGCGGGCGACCTGGGAGTTGTTCAAAGACCGGCCGGGAACATTCAACCGTGGCACGCTGAGCATTGGCTACGACCGGATTCATTTCGACTATGACGATTTCACCGATGTCCGGAATGGCGAGTTGTATGACTTTGATAGTGACGTATTCCAGATCTATTTTTCCACCTGGTATTGACAAAGGCGGACAGGAAAATGAACGGGTTCATAAGTTACAAGGGTACACATCGATTCGGCAGCACCTGGTGGTGTCTGTTTGTCGCGTTCCTGCTGATCTCTGGTTGCCTGCAGTGGGCTGCCGCGCTGGCACAGGATGACATATCACTGGCGAAAACCGGGGAAGCCGACACGGAATTTCGCAGCCTCGATCAGGAGGTCCAGGATCTCAAGCGCGAAGTGCTCGATTTGAACCGCGATCTGTTTGTACTCGAAGAGGAACTTCTGTTCCCGGCAAATACACAGGTTGCGATTTTTGTCTCCATGGATGTTGGCACGTTTTTTCAGCTCGACTCGGTACAGATCAAGTTGGACGACAAGGACGTCTCCAACTACCTCTACACATCGCGCGAAGCCGACGCCATGTTGCGTGGCGGTGTGCACAGGATACATCTGGGAAATCTGAAGGTTGGTGATCATGAACTGGTTGCGTTTTTCACAGGTGAAGGACCGCATGAACGCGATTACAAACGCGGTGCGGAGCTGATGTTCGAAAAGGGCGTAGGACCGAAATATATCGAGCTCAGGATTTCCGACCGCGTGAGCAAGCAACAGCCGGAGTTCATCGTCAAGGAATGGGAATGATCCGATGGTTGGCAAGCGTGCACACAATGTGTTGACACGCATCGCGTCTGCGATGTGCCTGGCGTGCCTTACGGGGCTTGCGCCTGGCTTTGTATTGCCGGAGACGCTGCCAAAGAAGACCTACATTCAGGACCTGCATTATGGCGAGGTGCTTTTCTACTATTACCAGGATGATTTTTTCACCGCGTTGACGCATTTACAGGCTGCACGCATGCTGCAGCGGCTTCCAAACCATGGTGAGGAAGCAGAGTTGCTGCTGGGTGGTTTGTTCCTGTCCTATGGGCAGCACAATGAAGCGGGCGCGATTTTCCGGCGTTTGCTGGACGGCAATGTATCTGAATCGGTCGCCAATCGGGCCTGGTTTTATCTGGCCAAGATCTGGTACCAGCGCGGTTACTACGACGAATCGCGTGATGCGCTGAGCCGGATCACCCGGCCGCTGCCAGGTGACCTCGAGTTCGAGCGGCACATGATGGCCGCACAGGTGCTGATGCACAGCGGGCGCTACGCTGAAGCAGCCGACATTCTTGCAGGCTGGGATGCGCCGGCCGACTGGAAAGCCTATGCGCAATTCAATCTTGGTGTTGCAATGGTTCGCCAGGAGCGCGTATCCGAAGCAGCCGAGCTGCTAAACGATGTTGGCTCCATGCGTGTGGGCAGCGAAGAACTCAAATCGCTCAAAGACAAAGCCAACGTCGCGCTTGGATTTGCCTATTTGCAAGGCGAACAGGGCGAGCAGGCCAAACCGCCGCTGCAGCGGGTACGCCTCGAAGGTCCGTTCTCCAACAAGGCATTACTGGGTGTCGGTTGGGCGGATTCCGCAGCGGGCCGCTACCGCAAAGCCCTGGTGCCATGGATGGAACTCAGACGCCGCGATCTGCTTGATCCCGCGGTGCAGGAATCGCTGCTGGCAATCCCGTATGCGTTTGGGCAATTGCAGGCAAACAACCAGGCGGCGGAGCATTATCTGAATGCGATTGAAGCATTTATCGAAGAAATGCAGCGGCTGGATTCATCTATTGCAAATATTCGATCTGGAAAGTTTCTCGATATTTTGCTTGCCAACGATACCGAGAATGAACTGGGTTGGTTTTGGCATTTGCAAAATCTGCCACAGGCACCGGAGACAAGATATCTGTATCACTTGCTCGCCGAACATGATTTCCAGGAAGCATTGAAAAACTATCGCGATCTCCGGTACCTCGAACGCAATTTAAATCACTGGATTGTCAGCGTGGAAGCCTTTCAAGACATGCTGGATACGCGGCAGGCGAGGTTTGACCAACGTATGCCGGTTATCAATGAGAGCCTTGGACGCGTTGATCTCGACGAAATCAATTCACGACGCCTGGAACTGCAATCGCGTATTGCAGCGATCTCCGCTTCAAACAATGCAATTGAATTGGGTACCGCGGCGGAACTGCGCCAATGGCAGGAGCTGAACGCGATTGCCGAGCGTATGGATATTTTGCCCGATGACCCGGCGATCAGTGAAGTTCGTGACAAGCACCGGTTTCTCAAGGGCGTCATGATCTGGAATGCAAACGAGAATTACAAAGCCAGGTTATGGCGCGAGCGCAAGACGCTGAAGGAACTCGGAGCCGGCCTGAAGGAAGCCAAGCGGCATCACACACTGGTAGAGCGTGCACGCGATGAGCAGCCGGAAAGGCACGCCATGTTCAGCGCCCGCATCGCTGCGATCGATCCGAAAATAGAAAGTCTGCGTCAGCGTGTCATGGCTTCGATCGAGTTGCAGAACAACTACCTTGAGAAGCTGGCGATTCGCGAACTCGAAGCACAGAAGCGGCGGCTGGAAACCTATATGGTTCAGGCCCGGTTTGCATTGGCGACCATATTTGATCGCTCTGCGAACGCGGAGATAACCCCATGATGGCCACCGCTGCATTACACATCGTATTGACTGGCTGGCTCTGGCCGTTCTCCAAAAAACCCGAGGACGACAAAAACACGGTGGGCAGCCTTGAAAACACGGAAATCGTGATCGAGCCCAACCAGACGGTGGGTGCCAGCGCTGACAGGGCGATAAACAGCTACCGCGCGTTCCTGGATCTTGTTCCCGACGACCCGATACTGCGTGCCGAGGCAATGCGCAGGCTTGCAGATCTTCAGCTACAGGCCAGTGAGGATGCCCAAATCGATCATGACATGCTGATGCTCGAAGATGCCGCATATCTTGAGGCAGTACGTCTGTACGAAATGCTGCTCGAAGCTAATCCCGATTACCAGCAACTGGGTAGTGTGCTATATCAATTAGCGCGCGCCTATGAAAACAGCAACCAGGTTGAGAAGGCGCTGGCCACGCTCAACAGACTGGTAACCGAGTATCCCGACTCGAAATACTATGACGAAGCCCAGTTTCGTCGTGGCGAAATTCTGTTTGTTGCCAGGCGATACTACGATTCCGAACTGGCCTATGGCCCGGTCATTGCCCGCGGCAGTGGTTCCCAGTATTTCGAGCAATCTTTGTACAAGCACGGCTGGGCGCTGTTCAAACAATCCGAGCACGAACGCAGCCTGGATTCATTTTTTGGATTGCTGGATATGAAACTGGTCGCGGCAAATGACACGGACATACGCATTGTCATGGAAAGTATGTCCCGGCCCGAGCGCGAAATGGTTGAAGACACATTCCGTGTACTCAGTATCAGCTTTTCTTATATGGATGGCGCGGAAACCATCAGTAGTTATTTTTCGGAATCCGGATTTCCACCGTACGCATTCCTTATATATACGAATCTTGGTGATCTCTATATCGATAAGGAACGCTATAGCGATGCGGCTGATACCTACAAGGCATTTGTCGAGCTGAATCCATATCATGAGCATGCACCATTGCTGCAGGTCGAGGTCATCGAGGCATACAAGAAAGCCGGCTTCCCGACCCTGGTACTGGAAGGCAAAGAAGAATTCGTGGAGAGCTACGGTCTGTCCAGCGATTTCTGGGCGCACCACCGGCCGGACGAACGGCCGGCGGTGATTGAAAACCTGAAGAGCAATCTCAAGGACCTGGCGCATCATCACCACGCGCTGGCACAGGCGTCCGGTGAGGCGAACGACTTTGATGCGGCAGCACGCTGGTATCGCGAGCTGATCGTGTCATTTCCTGGAGACCCGGAGGCCCCGGCATCCAATTTCCTGCTTGCGGAGATATTGTTTGATAACAGCCGCTACATGGATGCCACTGCCGAGTACATCCGCACTGCATACGATTACGGTGAGCACGAAAAAGCAGCGGAATCGGGTTATGCATCGATTCTGGCCTATCAGAAGCACGAAGAACTGCTGGATGGATCGCAAAAAGTTACCTGGCACCGCGATGGCATCGAAAACTCGCTGCGTTTTGCACGCAGCTTCCCGGGGCACGAGCAGACACCGGCTGTCATGACCCTGGTGGCTGAAGATCTGTTTGGCCTGGGCGAGTTCGATCTCGCGATCCAGGTTGCCAATATGGTTGTGGAGTTGCAGCCACCGGCGTCGCCGGATATGCAGCGCACGGCCTGGACGGTGATAGGCCACGCACGATTCGACCAGCAAAACTATTTTGACGCCGAAATTGCCTATCTGAATGTTCGCTCACTGATGAGCAGTGACTACCCGGATCGACAGGCCATCAGCGAACGGCTGGCGTCATCCATATATAAACAGGCGGAACAGGCGCGTGATGCCGGTCAACTGGAACAGGCCGTGGGTCATTTCCAGCGCGTCGGTGCGGTGGTGCCCGAATCCTCGATCGTGACTACGGCCGATTACGATGCGGCAGTTGCACTGGTACAGCTTGAAAACTGGGATGGCGCCATATCGGCGCTGGAAAGGTTCCGTGGTGACAACCCCGATCATGAATACGTAGCTGAGATCGGCCGCAATCTGGCCATCGCCTACGGCAAGGCTGAGCGCCCGTTGATGGCGGCCGGGGAATTCGAACGCATTGCAGACAATGATTCAGAATCTGCTGACGTACGTCGTGAGGCGATCTGGCAGGCCGCGGAGCTTTATGAAAACGGCGGCGATGTGGCCGGTGCGACACGCGCATACAGCAGCTTTATCGATCGTTATCCCTATCCGCTGAACGAGTCCATGGATGCGCGCCAAAAGCTGGCTGACATGAACAAGGCCAGCGGTGATATGAAAACGTACAACCGATGGCTGCACAAGATTATCGATGCCGATGCCCGGTCAGGTGAGCTGCGCACGGATCGCAGCAAATACCTGGCTGCGCAGGCGAGCCTGGTGCTCGCACGGCCGGCCATCGATTCCTACAACGCCGCGAAACTGGTTATCCCGTTGAAAGACAGTCTCAAAGTGAAAAGAAAACGTATGGAGGCTGCGCTGGATGCATTGGGCAAGGTTGCCGATTACAGCGTTGCGGAGACTACTACTGAAGCGACATATCTGATTGCGCAGATATACCACACGCTCAGTCGTGACCTGTTTGATTCTGAACGACCGGCAGAACTTTCGGATCTTGAAATCGAGCAGTACGAAATCCTGCTCGAGGAACAGGCATACCCGTTCGAGGAACAGGCAATCGATATTTACCAGGCGAACGCCGCGCGCGCCAGCGATGGCGTATACGACGAATGGGTACGCAAGAGTTTTGACCAGCTGGCGGAACTGATGCCGGCACGATACGCAAAAATAGAAGTAGGGGAAGATCTTGTTACGGCATTACGTTAGAAGCATCGCACCAACGGCGCTCGCATCATTGCTCATAATGATGCTGGCCGGCTGTGCATCTCTGCCTGGCGTACACAGTGCCAATAAGGCTGCTGCACCAGACAAAGCGTCACAGGAGTTTGTGCGCATAACAAAGATGATGGAAGAGGGCAATCTGAGGGATGCTGAGCTCGAGCTGCTGCAGTTTGCTTATGACTACCCGAAATTTTCCGGCCCGTATATCAACCTTGGCATCATCTATATGAAAACCGATCGCCCGGAACGCGCTGAACGTGCATTCGAGCTGGCGATTGAACGCAACCTGCAAAACCCGGTTGCCTACAACCAGCTGGGGATTCTGCTGCGCCAGGAAGGCCGTTTTGCCGAATCGGAAGAGGCCTACAGGATGGCTACGGAGGCCGACCCGATGTATGCGCTTGCATATCTGAACCGCGGTGTATTGCTTGATTTGTATTTGCAGAGACCCGAACAGGCGTTGCTCGAATATGAGCACTATTTGCAACTGGTCGGCCAGGAAAATGAACAAGTAAACAAGTGGGTCGCCGAGGTTCGCTTGCGCGTCAGGGCAAACCAGAAAACCGTACAGGTATCGCCATGAATCGGGCTGATACACAACATTGGCATCCGGGCCGGAATCTGGCCTGCCTGTTGATTGCGCTGTTTGTGATGTGCAACCAGACATTCGCTCAGGATGCTCGTACCGTCGATGACAGCCGATCTGCGGAAATCGACAGCCTGGAACCGGCTGCCAGTACGTCTGCAAGCGCTCCGGCCAAACCATCGACCATCGTTCCGACAAGACCGGCGGCGACGTCATCCGGGCCGATTACCGATCGCAGGCGCCTGGATACCATGTCGATTATCGGTAACCAGGAGCTGCCCAAGGTGCTGTATATCGTGCCCTGGAAAAGATCCGAGCTGGGCGACCTGATGGGTCGACCGGTGAATAGTTTACTCGACGAAGTACTCGCGCCTGTTGATCGCGATGTATTTCGCCGTTACCTCGAATACTACGAGGAGTTACACCCGGATCAGTCGCAGGACAGCGAGTGATTCAAGTGTCGTCAACCATGTGTTGATGAAAATGAAATGATGACTGTTGATTGAGGAGTTAAGACGATGAGTATTTACAGCACGATAGTGCAGTTTTTTCAGGAAGGCGGGTTGTTCATGTACCCGATCGTCGTTGTATTTGCGCTGGGTCTGGCAATCGCCATCGAGCGCTATACGTATCTGACCCTGTCGCGGAACAATAATCGCCGCGCCTGGAAACAACTGAGCCCGATGTTGAGTTCGGGTAACTACAAGCAGGCTGTTGCAGTATGCAGCAAATCAAAAGCGGCAGTATCCAAGATACTGAGCTATGGCCTGGCGCGCATCAAATCGGCACGGCGCCGCGATGATATCGAAAAGGCAATGGAAGAAAGCCTGATGGAAGTGATGCCGCGTTTGGAAAAACGCACGCACTACCTGGCGACCTTTGCCAACCTGGCTACGTTGCTGGGTCTGCTCGGTACCATTATTGGTCTGATCCGTGCGTTTACCGCAGTGTCCAATGCCAACCCGGCTGACAAGGCGGACCTGTTGTCGGCCAGTATCTCGGTTGCGATGAACACCACGGCTTTTGGCCTGATGGTTGCCATTCCGCTGCTTTTGGTCCACGCCGTCTTGCAAACCAAGACGACTGAAATGGTGGACAGCCTGGAAATGGCATCAGTGAAATTTCTGAATACCATCACTGAGAGCCGGGGACCGGCGGCAGGGCAATGAGCCGTCGATCGCACAGGGCATCCCGGCACGATGTTGCCGAGCTGAATATCACTGCATTCATGAATCTGATGGTGGTCCTTGTACCGTTCCTTCTGATTACTGCGGTGTTCTCGCGTATGGCAATACTCGAGCTGAATCTGCCGGCGTCGAACTCCACGCCTGCAGATGAACCAGTAGCGGCACTGAGCCTTGAGATCACCATTCGTGAGAATGCGATCGAAATCGGTGATCGCAACAAGGGTCTTCTGAAAGTGGTACGAAATAATGCAGCTGGATACGATCTGAAGGCATTGTCAGATTATCTGACCGTTGTGATACGCAGATTTCCCGACAAGGTCGACGCCACGTTGCTGCTCGAGCCCAAAATCGA
>CBDUSC010000024.1:0-11737 GCA_965369735.1 uncultured bacterium | reverse complement strand
CGAAAATACCAAAGTAACCATTATTTTTGATGGTCACAAAAAGAACTTCGAGATGCCCACGCAAGGCGAGACAGTACTTGAGGCGGCGCGCGAGAATGGTCTGGATCTGCCGTATTCCTGCGAGTCCGGTGTGTGCTCGACCTGCAGGACCCTGGTCCGTGAGGGCGAGGTTGATATGGAGGTCAACTACGCGCTGGAAGACTGGGAAGTGGAGGAAGGTTATATTTTGGCCTGCCAGGCGCGCCCGTTGTCGAAGAAGCTGATTCTGGACTACGATCAGTCCTGAGCAACACAAAAAACAAGCCATGAGTGATACGGTCAACATCGATCGGCGGGGCCACATTGGTCTGATTATTGTGGACAACCCGCCCGTCAACGCGCTGTCGCATGCCGTGCGCGAGGGTGTATGCGTTGCGCTGGATGATCTGGAACAGGATCAGGCCATCCAGGCGATTGTTTTGCATTGCGCAGGCCGTACCTTTTTTGCCGGTGCGGATATTCGCGAGTTTGGCAAACCCCCACAGGATCCAAATCTGCGGGACATGCTCGCGCAGCTTGAGAACTGCAGCAAACCGGTGGTGGCCGCGCTGCATGGCACCGCGCTCGGGGGTGGTCTGGAAACCGCATTGTGCTGCCATTACCGCATTGCCAACAAAAAGGCGCGGGTTGGCACACCGGAAGTAAATCTCGGCTTGCTGCCCGGCGCCGGTGGCACTCAAAGGCTGCCAAGGTTGTGTGGGGCAGAAGCGGCGCTGGATCTCATGGTTGGCGGCAAGCCGATCAATGCGCAACGCGCGCTGGACCTGGGGATTGTCGATGTGCTCACCGATGATGAGTTCCCCGATGCGGCTGTCGTATACGCCGATCAACTGGTTGGGGACGGCGTTGACCCACGTCGTATCAGTGAGTTGCAGGCGGAACCGGTTGAGGACGGGTTTTTTGACGCATACCGCAAAAAAATCGCGCGCCGTACCCGCGGTTTTGTAGCGCCTGAGTGCATTATTCAATCCGTGGAAACGGCGATATCGCAGCCTTTTGATGAAGGCATGCGCATAGAGCGGAAATTCTTTGAGCAATGCCGGGATTCAACTCAAAGTGCCGCCATGCGGCATCTGTTTTTCGCCGAGCGCGAGGTCGCAAGAATACCGGACGTTCCAAAAGACACGGCAGCGCGTGACATCAAGCTGGTTGCCGTCATCGGCGCCGGCACCATGGGTGCAGGTATCGCACTTGCGTGTCTCAACTCGGGTTTGTCGGTACAGTTGATGGACAGCTCATTCGACGGGCTTGAGCGTGGTCGCCAGACCATCGAAAAACAGCTGCGTGACGCGGTAACCAAGGGCCGCATCACACAAGACCAGGTGAAAGAGCAGTTATCCCGGCTCGTGCTGGTCAGCGATTACAAGGATATCGAGGATGCCGAGCTGGTGATCGAAGCCGTGTTTGAATCCATGGCGGTAAAGGAAGAAGTGTTTTCCAGCCTGGACAGGCATTGCCGAAAGGGCGCGATCCTGGCAACCAACACCAGCACGCTGGATGTTGATCGTATCGCCGCGGCAACTGACAGGCCCGGGGATGTCATCGGCCTGCATTTTTTCAGCCCGGCCAATATCATGAAGCTGCTGGAAATCGTTCGAGGCGAAAAAACTTCTGACGATGTGATTGCCAGCTCGATGAAGTTTGCCAGGGAGATTGGAAAGATTGGTGTACTGGTTGGCAATTGCTTTGGTTTTGTTGGCAACCGCATGCTCTATGGTTATGGCCGCGAAAACCAGTTGATGCTGCTGGAAGGCGCCGCGCCAGAGTACATAGACAGGACGCTGTACGACTGGGGTATGGCCATGGGCCCGAACGCGGTCGGCGACCTGGCCGGTCTGGATATCGGGTACAAGGTCCGGCAGGAACGCAGCGATCTCCCGGACGATCCGCGGTTTTACCGCATTGCCGATGTGCTGGCCGAGCAGGGCCGCTATGGCCAAAAATCCGGTCGTGGGATGTATGTGTACAAGAACGGGTCAAGGACACCGACGCCAGACCCGGATGTCACGGATATGATCCGTGTCGAAGCTGCAGCATTGGGCGTGCGGCCAAGAACAATAGAGCCGACTGAAATTGTCGAACGCTGTATCTATGCCCTGATTGTCGAGGGTGCTCGAATTCTGGATGAAGGCCTGGCCTTGCGCGCCAGCGATATCGATGTCGTATGGGCGAATGGCTACGGATTCCCGCGTTATCGCGGCGGACCCATGTTTTATGCTGATACAGTGGGTTTGGACAAGGTATACGATGCGGTTTGCCGTTTTCGTGATTCCTGTGGCGGCAACGAGCTTGGTGATCTTTACTGGAAGCCGCCAGCACTGCTGGAGGAGCTGGCCCGCAACGGTGGCAGTTTTGCCAGTCTGGACAAGGCAACAAGGAATAAGTCATGAGCGATGCATTGATTTGTGATGCAGTCCGAACACCTATTGGCCGCTATGGCGGTGCGCTGGCAATGGTCCGGGCGGATGATTTGGGTGCCATACCCATCAGGGCGCTGATCGAGCGCAACGCGGGTTTGAATCCCGGGGCAATTGATGATTTGTATTACGGTTGCGCCAACCAGGCAGGTGAAGACAACCGGAACGTGGCGCGCATGTCGGCATTGCTCGCCGGTTTGCCGGTTGAGGTGCCAGGTTGCACGCTGAATCGTTTGTGTGGATCGGGTATGGATGCCATTGGCATTGCAGCGCGCAGCATAAAAACGGCGGAAGCGAGTCTCGTCATTGCAGGCGGTGTCGAATCCATGTCGCGCTCACCCATGGTCATACCCAAACAGGATGCAGCGTTTGGCCGCCGTGCGGAAATCCATGATACGACCATGGGTTGGCGTTTTGTCAACCGACTGATGAAAGAACAATACGGCATCGATTCCATGCCGGAGACCGGTGAAAATGTGGCCGAGCAATTCAATATCAGCCGCGAGGATCAGGACAAGTTTGCGTTCGGCAGCCAGCAGCGCGCTGGCGCCGCGATTGCCCGCGGTTTTTTTGAGCGGGAAATCGTGCCGGTCACCATACCGCAGAGAAAAGGAGACGCGGTTATCGTTGACGAGGATGAACACCCGCGGCCGGATACCAGTCTTGAAAGAATGGCTGCATTGCCCACGCCTTTTCGCAAAAACGGAACGGTCACCGCGGGCAACGCATCGGGCATCAACGATGGTGCCTGTGCCGTTTTGCTGGCATCAACAGATGCGGCGAAAGAGCATGGCCTGAAGCCCATGGCGAAGGTGCTTGCAATGGCGACGGCAGGTGTTGAGCCCAGGATCATGGGTATGGGACCGGTAAACGCTACGCGCAAGGTGCTGGCGATCACGGGTCTGGATATCGGGCAAATGGATGTCATCGAGCTGAATGAAGCATTTGCCGCACAGGGGCTGGCAGTGCTGCGCGAACTCGGCATCGACGATGACGCGCCGCAGGTAAACCCGAATGGTGGCGCCATTGCACTGGGTCACCCGCTGGGCATGAGCGGTGCGCGCCTGGTGACGACCGCGGCCTGGCAGCTACAGGATACGGGTGGTCAGTATGCGCTGTGCACCATGTGTATCGGCGTGGGCCAGGGCATCGCCATGGTGATCGAGCGCGTATAACGATACGGTGCCAAGATGGTGCCGGTGTTAGCCATGTAGTCTGGCCTGGCTGTTTATAATTTCGACTTTTTGCCGAAACTCGGGTCGCGCTTTTCCCTGAACGATGCCAAACCCTCTTTGATATCTGCTTGCCGGAATCCCATGAATTCCAGTGCCAGCGATGTATCAAAACTCGGGCCTGCCATTCGCAGCCAATTGTTCAGCGAATACTTGGTCCAGCGTATCGCGCTCTGGCTGCCGTTGGCGAGATCGGTCGCAATCTCCAACGCAGTTTGGTGAAGATCATCGTTTTCTACACACAGCGATACCAGTCCAATACGTTCTGCTTCCTCACCATCGACCGGGCGATTGGTCAGCAGGTGATACTTGGCTTTTGCAAGCCCGCACAACAGCGGCCAGATAATGACCGCGTGATCACCCGCGGCAACGCCCAGGCGCACATGGCCATCCAGGATTTTTGCGTTTTTGGCGGCAACAGAGATATCGGCCAACAGGGCCACCGCAAGCCCTGCGCCAACCGCGGGACCATGTATCGCCGAAATCACCGGTTTTGAGCAGTTGATGAGGTTGTAGACCAGGTCCCGTGCCTCTTTCCACAGATTGGCCAGCGTTTCATCGTCATCGACCATGGACTGCACCAGGCCAAAATCGCCACCGGCTGAAAAGCCGCGCCCACTGCCTTTGACCAGAACCGCATTGATGTCCGGATCCATATCGATCTCGCGCCAGACATAGGCGAGATCCGTGTGCATACCCGCATCTGCCGCATTGAGTTTTTCATCTGCCTGCAAAGTGATCTCCAGAACCCGCTCTGCGGGGCTGGAAAACAGCAGCGATGGGAATTTTTTGGAATAGCTGTCGATTTTCATGTAGGGATGTTGCCATTTTCGTGGCAGACATTAAAGTGCACCGGTGGCTCGCGTCGGTTCCCCCGGCGACGATCAGCTGTAAACCCCGCCAGGCCCGGAAGGGAGCAACGGTAGCGGTGACATCGGGTGCCGGGGTGTAGCTGGCGCGGGTCCTTGTTTTTCGGTGCCGGTGTTAACTTACTTAACTTGTTGCCAGGGACACCGGCCATGCCTGGCGTGCTAAAGTATCCGCTTCGCAATCTGTATCTGAATCTATGAGCTACCTCGTACTCGCCCGTAAATGGCGTCCCCGGACTTTTGCCGAAATGGCAGGTCAGGAGCATGTGCTGCGCGCGCTGATCAATGCGCTGGACCGCGACCGGGTGCATCATGCATTTTTGTTCACCGGCACCCGCGGAGTAGGAAAAACAACCGTCGCCCGAATCCTTGCCAAATGTTTGAACTGCGAAAAAGGCGTGACATCGAAGCCCTGCGGTAAATGCGATACCTGCATGGAGATCGATGAAGGGCGGTTCGTGGATCTGATCGAGGTTGATGCAGCAAGCCGCACCAAGGTAGACGATACCCGTGAACTGTTGGACAACGTGCAATATTCACCCACGCGCGGACGTTTTAAGGTTTACCTCATCGACGAAGTGCACATGTTGTCAAAGCATTCGTTCAACGCGTTGCTGAAAACACTGGAAGAACCGCCGCCGCATGTGAAGTTTTTGCTGGCAACGACCGATCCGCACAAATTGCCGGTCACGGTTTTGTCGCGCTGCCTGCAATTCAATCTGAAACGCCTGCCAAAGTCGCTGATCGAGCAAAGACTGGATCAGATCGCCAAAGACGAAAACATCGAAACCGATGCTCGGGCACTGGCGCTGCTGGCACACGCGGCAGATGGAAGTATGCGTGATGCATTGAGTCTGCTGGATCAGGCTATTTCATATGGGGCCGGTGATCTCAAAGAAGATGAAGTCCGCACAATGCTGGGGAGCATCGGGCGGCAGAGCATATACAGGATGCTGGAGCTGCTGGTCGTGGGTGACGCTGCCGCGTTAATGGCGAAAATCAAAAAACTCGATGAGCAGGCACCGGATTATTCAAGTGTGCTGGATGAATTGGCGGCTGCGCTAAAAACCATCGCGGTGATACAGGTAGTGCCGGATGCCGCGGATGAGGATCCGCAAACGCTGGAAACCCTGCAAGCCATCGCAGCCGATATGAGCCCGGAAGACACGCAACTGTATTACCAGATTGCGCTGCTGGGCCGACGCGATCTGCCGCTGGCTCCGGATCCGCGCAGCGGCTTTGAGATGATCGCGTTGCGCATGCTGGCATTCAGGCCCCCGGAAAAAGGCCAGGATCAGGAGCAGACACCGATTGCGACGCCTGTTGCGAAATCGACCCCGGTCAAAAAGACAAAGGCGACAAAACAGAAAACTCCGGAAAAGGAAGCCCCGGAAAAGGCAGTAGTTGTTGCACCGGTCAAAGGTGATTGGTCAGGTTTGATCGAAGCATTGCCGATCAAGGGTGCTGCGAGGCAGCTAGCATCCAATTGTGAGTTGTTGCGCGAAGAGGGCAAGACATTTTTTTTGCGCCTCGAAGAGCGCCATGAACACTTGTTGACAAAACAACAGCAGGACAATCTTCGCCAGGCACTGGAAACTCATTTTGGCGAACCCAGAAAGATCAGGATAGAAACCGGCAATACACAAAAGGAAACGCTTGCGCAAAAAAAGCAGCGCGAGTCTGATGAACGCATGCAGGCAGCCCGCGATTCCATCGATAGCGATCCGAATGTGCAGGCACTGGTGCAAACCTTCGGCGCAACAGTACAAGATGAATCAGTTGAGCCGCTGGATAATTCAAAAGAACAGTAACAAAAGGGGTGATGATGAAAGGTGGACTCGGCCAATTGATGCGGCAGGCTCAAAAAATGCAGGAGTCGATGCAAAAGGCCCAGGAAGAACTGGTCAATATCGAAGTGACCGGTGAAGCAGGTGGCGGCATGGTCAGCGTCACGATGAACTGCAAATACGATGTTCGACGGGTCGCGATCGACGACAGCCTGGTGGGCGATGACCGGGATATGCTGGAAGACCTGGTTGCAGCGGCAATCAACGATGCAACGCGCAAGGTCGAGCAAACCGTCCAGGACAAGTTTTCCGGTATGGGCGGTGGTCTTGCTGCTGGCATGAATCTGCCCGCCGGTTTCAAATTACCGATTTAGTACTCCCATGAATTATTCACCGATGCTGGCGCAGCTGATCGATGCGCTGCGGTGCCTGCCGGGTGTAGGCCCCAGGTCTGCGCAACGCATGGCATTCCATTTGCTGGAGCGCGAGCGTGAGGGCGGCGACCGGCTTGCCGGAGCACTTATCGATGCCATGGAAAAAGTGCAGCACTGTGAGCGCTGCCGGATGTTTACCGAGCAGACGCTGTGCCCGATCTGCCGGTCGAACAATCGCGATCATTCGATATTGTGTGTGGTGGAGACACCTGCAGATGTGGTTGCAGTGGAGCAATCTGCCAGTTACAGCGGTATGTATTTCGTACTAATGGGGCATTTGTCGCCGCTGGATGGCATAGGCCCGACGGAGTTGGGCCTGGAGCTGCTGGAAAAACGTTTTGCAGATCAAACGATCAAGGAAGTGATTCTGGCTACGAATCCTACGGTGGAGGGCGAGGCAACCGCTCATTATATCGCTGAGCTTGCCAGCAAAAACCGGATCAGCGCCAGCCGGATTGCGCATGGCGTGCCGATTGGCGGAGAGCTCGAGTTTGTCGATGGCAGCACCTTGTCGCACGCGTTGGCAGGCCGAAAAATCGTGGGAGAAATAAATGAGTGATTGCCTGTTTTGCAAAATGGTCGAGGGTGAGATTCAACCGGATGTGGTGTATGAGACGGATACCGTTCTCGCGTTTCGAGATATCAATGGCCAGGCACCGACCCACATTTTGATTATTCCAAAGCGGCACATCAGGACGATCAATGATTTGCAAAGCGAGGATGCTGCAATTATTGGCGAGCTGTTTTTGGCTGCCCGCGACATAGCGAGAAAAATGAATGTAGCCTCAGCGGGTTATCGCGTAGTGATGAACTGCAATGCCGGCGCCGGCCAAACCGTCTTCCATGTACACCTGCATTTGCTGGGTGGCCGATCCATGGGCTGGCCGCCAGGCTAGATATAGAACAATCAATAGTCGTCTTTTGACAGGCGATCCATGAGCGCGACCAGCCGCGAATAACTTTCGTAGCGCCGCTGCGTGATGTCGCCTTGTTCCACAGCATTTTTGATTGCGCAACCCGGTTCTTTGAGATGCATGCAGTCGCTGTAGCGACAGTCGTGCATCAGCGGTGCCATCTCGCGGTAACCATGCGCGATGAGCCTGGGTTCCTGGGGTGTTGGTGCAAAATCGCGCACGCCCGGCGAATCGATGATTTCACCATTGTTCGGCACATGATGAAGAATCGAAGCAGTGGTTGTGTGTTTGCCAAAACCACCGGACTCGGAGATTTCCCGCGTGGCCGCATCAATACCGGGAATCATCTTGTTGAGCAGCGAAGATGTCCCGACACCGCTTTGCCCGACTAATATGCTGGTTTGCTCACCGAGCAATTTCTCGAGTATGTCGATACCCGTGCCTGTTTTGGCGCAGGTGCGAACAATTCGATAACCGATATCCTTAAATTCCTGCATATCGGAATTCAATTTGTCTGCGCCATCGAGATCCTGTTTGTTCAACACGATTGCGGCGTCTGCATCCATGAAGCGAGCCGCCGCGAGATAGCGGTCGATCATAAACAGGTCATATTCGGGTTTCGCGGCAACCACGACGATGAGTTGCGTGACGTTGGATGCTATGACTTCCGGACGGCCGCGATTATCGGGGCGGGTCAACTCGGTCTTGCGGGGCTGAATTTCTTCGACGATGCGTTCCCCGCCGGTGGCCTCGAGTGTCCAGGTTACCCAGTCGCCGCAGACCGGGCGCAATCGTTTGCCACGCAGCTTGCTGTGGCCGCGCATACCCGAATCGTCTTCCAGCAGAACGTTGCGCCCGTAAGCTGCAACAATACGACCGCGGGTTCCGTCGGCGGTCACATCAGTTACTCGTTGCTGCTAACTCATTCAGACGCGCAACGCGTATTGGCGCGGGCGGGTGCGAATCATAAAAGCGCGAATGCACCGGGTCCGGTGTCAGTGTTGTTGCGTTATCACGGTAGAGTTTTACAAGTGCACGGATAAGCGCCTGAGCATCGCTTTGCTCTGCCGCGTATTCATCGGCTTCAAACTCGTGCCGGCGAGACAGCAGCGAGCCCAGCGGTGTCAGCAGGAATGTAAAAACCGGCATGACCAGGGTGAACAGAATCAGGGCGCCGTAGTCCGATGGCGTGGTGACACCCAGGGCGGCGTAGAACCAGGCCTGCTCTTTTAGAAAACCCAGTACCGCAAGACCCAGCAAGCTCATTCCAAATGTCAGTATCAATCGCTTGCGTACATGGTTTTTGCGAAAGTGGCCTAGCTCGTGTGCGAGCACGGCTTCTATTTCCAGTGTTTCCAGGCTGTCGATCAGGGTATCGAAAAATACGATACGTTTGTTGTTACCGATGCCGGTGAAGTATGCATTTCCGTGGCTGGATCGTTTTGATCCATCCATCACAAATATGCCCTTGCTTTTGAACCCGCAGCGAGCCATCAACGCTTCGATGCTGTCGCGCAGAGCCTGGTCTTCGATGGGCGAGAACTTGTTGAACATGGGCGATATAAAACGCGGATAAGCCCAGGTGATTGCGACACTGAACCCGGTCCAGACCAGCCAGGCATAAAACCACCATAGTGTGCCCGCGCTGTGCATGATCCAGAGTATTGCCGCAATCAGTGGCGTGCCAAGCAGCAGCATTACCGCAAAGCCCTTTAGCATGTCGATGACAAACAAACCCGGTGTCATGCGGTTGAAGCCGAATTTTTCCTCGATCACAAAGGTGCTGTACAAGGTGACGGGCAAGCTGATCAGCGTGGTAGCGATCATGAGACTAATAATGACTGCGATACCGGTCCACACGGGTCCCAGCTCATAGCCCTGCCAGTAGCGATCGATCAGGGCAAGGCCGCCGCCAAGTGTGATGATCAGCAATACGATGACATCATAAATCGTGTCGATGCGCCCAAAACGCGATTTGGCCACCGTGTAATCGGCCGCTTTCTGGTGCTGCTCCAGCGCAATCTTTTGATCAAAAGGAGCGGGTACCGCGTCCCGGTGGCGGGCGACGTTGCTGACCTGCCGCTTGCTGAGCCACAGTCTGAGACCGGTGACCAGCAGCAGCGCAAACAAAAACAGGTAGGTAAACCAATGCATAAAAGAATCCGACCAAGCTGAGCGCGCCACAGCTTAGCCTCTGCTAGAATTCGCCGCAAGCAACGCCGGGGCCAAATTACAAAGAATTGGATATATGGCAGGGAACGAAGAAAATCTGATCTGGATCGATCTCGAGATGACCGGGCTGGATACGAAATCCGACCGCATCATCGAGATCGCGACGGTGGTCACCGACAAGGATCTGAAGGTGCTCGCCGAGGGCCCGGTGTTTGCCATACACCAGCCCGATGAGATCCTCGATGGCATGGATGACTGGAATACCCGGCAGCACGGCAAGTCCGGCCTGATCGTGCGCGTGCGGCAAAGCTCAACGACCACCGCGGACGCCGAGCAGGCCACCATTGAATTCCTGCAAAAACACGTTCCCGAGAATGTTTCACCCATGTGCGGCAACAGCATTTGTCAGGACCGGAGGTTTATGGCGCGGTTGATGCCCGACCTGGAAAAATATTTTCACTACCGCAATCTCGATGTCAGCACCCTGAAAGAACTGGCGCGGCGTTGGGCCCCCGATGTGGAAAAGTCCTTTACACAGGATGCCACTCATCTCGCGATGCAGGACATCATGGACTCCATACGCGAGCTGGAGCATTACCGCACGCACCTGTTCAATCCAGGAGCGATTCATACGCCGGACTGATATGAAACCCGTCAGCCCGTCCTGTGAACGAAACCAGCAACCCATACTCGAGCGCCTGAAAGCGGTTTTTCCGGATACCGCTGACATTCTTGAGATTGGTAGCGGTACAGGGCAGCATGCGGTTTACTTTTCGACCCACCAAAGCGACTGGCGTTGGCAGACCAGCGATGTCATCGATCATCACGAGGGTATTCAGGAGTGGCTGGCAGATGCAGACTTGTCAAATGCGTTGCCACCGTTGGAGCTGGAGGTTTGCTCCGGTACCTGGCCGGACAAAAAATACCATGCGGTATTCAGTGCCAACACAGCACACATAATGAGCTGGGACGAAGTGTGTTGCATGATCCGCGGGGCAGGTGCTGTATTGATGAGTGGCGGTAGTTTTTGCCTGTATGGACCGTTCAACAAAAACGGTGAGTTTAACTCCGAGAGCAACCGTCGCTTTGATGCTCAGTTGCGCATCGATACGCCGCATATGGGCATCAGGGATATCGAGAATCTGGTAGATCAGGCCGAAAAAGCCGGACTGAGTATTGAAAATGAAATCGACATGCCAGCCAACAACCGCATACTGGTTTTTAGAAAAAGATGATATGAGCGCCAATCGTAACAATTGCCCGACACTCGATAGCATCCGCGATGCCGCAGTACGCATTGCGCCATTCGTGCATCGCACGCCGATCATGAGCTGCCAGACGCTGAATGATCTGAGCGGCGGGCAAGTATTTTTCAAATGCGAGAACCTGCAAAAGACCGGCGCGTTCAAAGCACGTGGTGCGCATAACGCCGTCTACAGCCTGGACGAAACAACCGCGGCACTGGGCGTTGCTACCCATTCATCGGGTAACCATGGTGCTGCGGTTGCACTGGCGGCAGGCTCGCGCGGCATACCGGCCTGGGTGGTGATGCCCGACAATGCGCCCGCGGTGAAACAAAAAGCGGTAGCACACTATGGCGCGCACATTGTTCACTGCAAACCGGGGCTGAGTAATCGCGAAACCGCGCTTGCACAGGTGGTCGAAGAACAGGGCGCCACGCTGGTGCATCCATTCAATGATTATCGTGTTATCGAAGGGCAGGGCACCGTTGCATTGGAAATTTTTGAGCAAATTGCCGCGCCGAAACTATTGCTGGCACCGGTAGGTGGCGGCGGCCTGATCAGTGGCTGGGGTGCCATGGATTTCGCGGGCGGCCTGGTGGTGCACATGTCGAGCGGCTTCTCCGCGCTCA
>CBDUSC010000023.1:0-11910 GCA_965369735.1 uncultured bacterium | reverse complement strand
TACAGAGGGGCCGGTGATAAAAACGCAGCACGGAATGCGTTGCAACGCCGGGGTGATGTGGGGCCAGCATTGAAGGATCCCGTTTTTGCGGATGTTGCGGCCCGCTCAAAAAGCACGCAGTACACCCTGGAAAGGGGCTACGCGGAATCCAGGGCCGGCAATTACCCGGCCGCGATTCGCTTGTTCCAGACAGCATTGCAGAACAGCCCGAACGACGTATACGCCTGGGTAACCCTTGGTCGTGCCTATGAACTTGCAGGCGACAAACAGCGCGCACTCACCAGTTATCAAAAGGCGCTGGCATTAGCTCCGGAAAATATTGCGGCAAATTATCGCACCGGGCATCTGCTTGTTCAGCTTGATCGATCCGATGAGGCGTTACCTTTGTTGAAAAATGCGGTGGCAGGTGATCCGCAAACCACACCATGGCGACTGGTGCTGGCGAACGCGCTGATGCGAACCGGGCATTATTCTGAAGCAATGGATCATTATGCAGAAATCGATCGACTGGAACCGGGCCGCGCAGTATTACTCTACCGTCACGGTCTTGCGGCGACGGCGGCCGGGGATTGTACGGCCGCGCGCGAAAAGCTTGAAGCAGGTTTTGCGTTACAAGACACCAGCGGCGAAATTATTCAAGCACTGGTTCGAAACATATCCAGTTGCCCACCGGTCTCGGGGGAACAAAAACGCTGGGCGCTGGAGTATGCAGAGCTTTTGTACAGCAGCCGGCCGGACAACTCGCACCTTGAGGCACTTGCGATGGCGGCCGCAGTCAATCATCAATTTGGGAAGGCTATCGAGTTTCAGTCTGAACTGCTCGGGCGTTTGCCCGACACGGGTGAGGCAATGGAATTTGCACGCAGCAATCTCGACAAATACAGCCAGGGCGAGATTGCAAATGCGGCGTGGCCTGGGGACGCTGCGGTATTTTCACCACCGGTACACCGCCAGGCTGATCGCTTGTGAGGATCCGGGTGGTATCCTTGCGTTATCATGGATCTGAATTTCGATATCAAGACAATCCGCAGAGATGCCGAAAAGGGTATTGCGGCTGCGCAGTATAATCTCGGCGTATGGCATTCGCGCGGGGAGGATGAGGGCGCTGACCCCGTGCAGGCAAACCACTATTTCGAGCTTGCAGCGCTGCAGGATTTTCCACCGGCACAATCGGCTCTTGGCTATTTGCTTCTGGGTAACCAGCAGTCGGATACCGATATCACGCGTGCGGCGCATTGGTTTGAGCGTGCGGCGCAGGGAGGATTGGCAGAAGCGCAATACCGACTTGGTGAAATGCATGCCGTTGGTATTGGTGTGGCCCAGGACAGCGAAAAAGCGGCAAGCTGGTTTTCGCAGGCCGCAGCTCAAAATCATGGCCGGGCACTGTGCCAGTATGCATATTGTCTTGATCACGGTTTTGGTTGCGATCGGGATCTGGTAGCCGCAACAAAAAGCTGGCTTGCTGCAGTCGATCTGGACGAGCCAAGGGCATTGTGCGCAATTGGCTGGCGTTTCGAGAATGGTCTGACGCTGGCGCCTGATACAGCCGTGGCATCGTATTATTACCGTCGCGCGCTGGATCTCGGGTACCCGGCGGCAAAGTATGCTTTGTCCCGTGTTGGCAATGATGTCCGCGAGCCCGGGGAGTTGGTTGCGCCGGTTGCAACCGACAACGACTTCCCTGAATGCAAAGTAGAAACATTGAGCGAGACACCCCGCGCATTTCGTTTGCGTCACCTGATGAGCCAGGATGAATGCTTTCACCTGATATCAATTGCGGCTCCTTATCTTCGGCCCTCCAGGATCATCGAGCGTAGCACTGGAAAAGTTGGCCAATCGCAGGGACGCCGAAGCGGTACCGCGAGAATGGTCGGCCCATTGCGCGATGTCGTGGTTTGGAACATAGAACAGCGTCTGGCGCGCTACGCCGAATTGCCCGTAGAGAATTCGGAATTTTTGACCATTCTTCATTATGAAGCCGGGGATGAGTATCGACCGCATCATGATTTCTTTGATCCGGGGGTGTCGGGATCAGATATGCCACTGAAGCGTGGTGGTCAGCGTGTAGCGACATTGATTACATACCTCAACGAGGTTGAACAAGGCGGTGCTACAGAGTTTCCGGATGCCGGTTTGCGGGTCGATGCCGAGGCGGGCACCGGGTTGCTTTTTTTCAACGTGCATAAAGACGGTTCTCTGGACCCGCTGACGCGGCACGCAGGTACGCCGGTAATCAAAGGTGACAAATGGATTGCCACCCGCTGGATTCGTGAACGAGAGTGGACGCTCGCGGCGAATGCAGAGTAAAGAACTATCTGCGAACGAGCTGCATGATGCTGCCCTGGATGAACTGGGGCAGCGCCGTTTTGACAAGGCACGCGCGCATATTGAAAAAGCGCTAAAGATGGATCCGGGCTGCGCCGAATTTCTTATGACCGCCGGCCGAATACACAACAACAACGGAGATCTTGAACAGGCGGAACGATTTTTTTCGCGCGCTGTTGATCTGCAACCGGAAAATGCAGACGGCTGGTTCAATCTTGGCCACGTTTTACACCGGTCTGACAAGCACAAAAGAGCTATCGACGCTTTTGAGCGATCATTGCAGCTGAACCCGGTCAATCATGCCGCGCACCAAAGGCTCGGCGCGATTTTCCTGGAACAGTGCAGTTACGAAAATGCTGTTGCGCACCTGAAAAAAGCGCTGAGTCTTCAACCCGGTGATGCGCATGCACATTACAACCTCGGTCTGGTTTTGCATGAGCTTGGCCGGTTTGGCGAGGCACAGGATGAATTTTCGGCAGTCATAAAGCTGCAACCTGGTGATGTAGATGCGCGCAGTAATCTCGGCGCAGTATTGCAGTCTCAGGGGAAATTTGACCATTCGATTGTCGAATTTCGCGCTGCATTGGAAATCGATCCCGGGCATCAGCCATCGTTGGCGGCACTGGCCGGCGTGCATGATCTCAGAGGTGAGTACCAGGAGGGAATTGCCTTGCTGGAATCTGCGGTAGTCAATGCGAATGCGTCGGGTTTGCCGCCGGGTGTTGCTTTGGCTGTCGCGCTGGCGCAACTGTTAAGCCGCGTTGGCCGCAATGATGAAGTACCGGCACTGCTGCACCCGTTGCTCGAGGATCATGCGGACGATGATCCGGATCTGTCGCCAGTGTTGTATACGCTGGGCGACTATCATGATCGTAGCGGTGAATACGATGTAGCGATGCAATATTTTGTGACCGCAAATGCCATGCACCGCGTACCCTTTGCTCCGGCCAGGCACCAGGCACACATATCGTCCATCATCGACCGGTTCAGTGTGGATCGCATGGCGGGGCTGCCGCGCTCGGGTAACACATCGCGGCGACCTGTATTTATTGTAGGAATGCCCCGCTCCGGAACCTCGCTGGTCGAGCAGATCCTGGCGAGCCACGACAAGGTTTACGGCGCGGGCGAGCTGAATGAGATTGCGCGTCTTGTGCCGGGTTATCCTGATGACCTGGGCAATATTGATGACAACGCGCTCGCCGATTTGGCGCGCCAATACCTGGACTGTCTCGATGACATCGATGACAGTGCTATCCGGGTCACTGATAAAATGTGGCACAATTTTGAGTACCTTGGACTAATCGAATTATTGTTTCCGGATGCATGTGTTTTCCATTGCACGCGTGATCCACGTGACACTGCTCTTTCATGTTATTTTCAAAGTTTTGGTGTAGCCGGTCCGCCGTTTGCCTACAGCCTGCAGCACATCGCGGATTACTATCGGCAATACAGGAAACTTATGGCGCATTGGGAGCGAGTACTAAAGATCAGGATTTTGGAAATTAATTACGAGAACCTTGTCATGGATACCGAGCAACAGGTCCGCCGTATGCTGGATTTTGCGGGCCTTGAATGGGATCCGGCTTGTATGGAGTTTGACAGCAACACACGCGTTGTGCGTACGGCAAGTCATGCGCAGGTGCGAGAACCCATTTATACGCGCTCCATCGGGCGTTACAAAAAATATGCGAATCATATTGAGCCATTGCTCGATCTGTGCGATGAAAAGACATTATGAGTAGCAGTGACAACAATCAGATTCTCGATGAAGCGATGCGCCTGCACCAGCAAGGAAAATTCGATGATGCGCGTGGCCAGTATCAGAAACTGCTTGCATCAGATCCGGATAACGACAAGGTAATATTTTTGCTGGCGAATCTCGATGCCTCGACCGGGAGATTTGAGCAGGCGTGCCAGGCGTTTGAAAAGGCAGCCAGGCTGAATCCATCAATAGTAGATTATCAGCTGCGTCTCGGCGAAGTATATGGTCGCCTCGGTCGTCTGGATGATGCCTCAAAAGTGTTGAGCAAGGCGCTGGAGCTGGCGCCGGACAATCTGGAGGCTCACAACAACCTGGGAATTGCGTTGGCAAGCATGCGACAGTTTGAGGAGGCGGCGGGCCACTTTGCGAAGGTAATTGAAATTCGGCCGGATGTGATCATGGCGCATCATCACTATTCTGCCTGTCTCAATGAAAGCGGGCGCAGCGCTGAAGCAATAGCGGTGCTGAAGGGATTGCTTGAGCGGAAACCGGATGATGCGCAGGCTCTGAACAACCTGGGTTCCAGCTATCTGAATCAGGGAGATTTTGACAAGGCCGTTGAATATCTGAGCAAAGCAGTTCAGATCAAACCCGACTACGCCCAGGCGCGAGACAAGCTGGTACTTGCGCTGCATGGTCTCGGTCGCCTCGATGAAGCGCTGGCTCATGCGGAACAGACGGTACGTTTGGCGCCGGGTCAGGTTGAAGCCATGACCAGTCTTGGATCCATGCAAAATGCGCTGGGCGAGCATGATGCTGCCCTCGGCAGTTTTGAAAAGGCATGGTCACTGGATTCAAAATTCCCGGGTGCCATATCCGGTCTGGCGGAGTGTTACCGGCTACGCGGCGATTACGACAAATCGGAAGAGTTGCTATTGCCACATATCGGCGTCGACCATCCGCCAAGCGAAATTGCAATAGCCTGGGCGAAACTCATACGCGCCCGGCGGCGCCCCGATGATGGTATACCTGTCATCGAGCGAGCGCTCGCGGCCCCGCAACTGAGTCACACAGGCCGGGTCCAACTTGGGTTTGCGCTTGGGCAATTGCTTGATCAGCGCGGCGATTTTGAACGCGCGTGGCGCGAACTTGAAATAGCGAATGAATTAAAAGGCACTGATTTCGATCGATCGGAACACAGCCATGCCGTAGATGCAGTAATGAATTCTTTTAGTTCAGAGGCAATGCAGTCATTACCACGATCAAAGTGCGCCTCTGAGCTGCCAGTATTCATTGTCGGAATGCCGCGGGTTGGAAAAACAATTGTCGAGCAGATTATTGCGAGCCACCCGGCGGTTTACGGGGCGGGGGAGCTCTCGATAATTGGTGCGCTAAGCGCGAGCATCATGCGTCTGACGGGGTCCGGTCAGCCATATCCGCTCAATATTGCATCACTTGGCGGCGATATTCTGAATGAATTTTCGGATACATATATTGAACGCTTGTCACGGGATTCCGGCGATGCAAGGCGTGTCAGCGACACAATGCCGATGAACTTTTTTCATATCGGCTTTATAGAATTGATGTTTCCAAATGCCCGAATCATTCATTGCACGCGAGATCCAGGTGATACGCTGCTGTCGTGTTTCAGCAAGAATTTTCGCGATCCGCTGATTAACTTCAGTTATGGTCTTGATGATGTCACTTCCTTTTATGCAGACTATAAAAGATTGATGGAGCATTTTCGGTCGGTCAGCAGTCTTGCGTGGCTGGATATCAGTTATGAAAAACTGGTATCTGATACCGCAAAGCAAAGCCGGGAATTGATTGCATTTCTTGGTCTTGAGTGGCATGCGGATTGCGAACGGTATTATGAAAAGGATATTGCAACCACGAGTAGTCCCGACAGAATCCATTCGCCGTTGAACAGCGATGAGATCGGCCGGGCAAAAAATTACCCGCGGATAATCGATGCCGCAAACCCTCAACAGAATAATCACTGACTGAGCTGTGAGTATCCATGACTGAAAGCAAGCAAGGAACTGAAAACCCCGTAGTTATTGGCAGGCTGCGTCGGGCAGCGGATGCGGGTCAGGCAGAGGCGATCTTTCAGCTCGCAAAAGAAGAGCTGAATGCCGGCCGTGTGGAAGAGTCGATACGGCGCTGGAAACAGCTGGCCCATGCGCAGCCCAACAACCCGGTTCCGTTGACTGGTCTGGGAGTCGCATTGCATATGCAGGGGAGATTCGACGAAGCAAGGCAATGCTATGAGCAGGCCATCAGGCTGAATCCAAAATCGGTTGATGCCCACAGTAATCTTGGATCGGTTTTCCAGGGATTGGGGCAGCTTGATGATGCGCTCGCCAGCTACAACGCTGCTTTGAAGCTACAGCCGGATCATCTCGATGCCATTGCCGGGATAGCCGCCGTATATGACTGGCAGGGGAAATACGCGGATGCTGTGGCTCTGATTGAACCACTGATTGCAGAAAACATACAGCATTCGGAACTCCTCGTAACCTATGCGCGTGTGTTGCGTCGTCTGGGTCGCCGCAAGGAGGCCAGGCTTATGCTGGAAGATGCCCTCGAGAATTATCCACCACCCGAAGGGTTTCGACAAAGAATGCATTTTATTCTTGGCGCCTTATGTGACGATGACGCCGATTACGACCAGGCATTTTCGCATTTCAAAACCGGCAATATCCTGAAGCACGTGAAGTTTGATCCAGCGGCACACAGGGAAGCAATCGATGACGTTATCCGATACTGTTTTGCCGATCGACTGGCAACCCTGGCGTCATCCGGTTCTGAAAACGAACAACCATTGTTTATAGTTGGTATGCCGAGATCGGGCACTTCCCTCGTAGAGCAAATACTTGCTTCGCATAGCAAGGTGTATGCTGGAGGTGAGATGCAGACCATTGGATTCATGGTGCTGGGTTTGAGTCAGTATCTGGGTATAGACACTCCGTATCCACAGTGCCTCGAAATGGCGACCAGCGAGCAACTGAAGAACATTGCGAAGATTTACCTGGACCAGGCTGCGCCACATGAAATAGGCCCGGACAGAATAACAGACAAGATGCCGACAAATTTTGTGCATCTCGCTTTCATACAGATGCTGTTTCCACGCGCAAGAATTATTCATTGCAAACGCAATGCGCTCGATACTTGTCTTTCCTGTTATGTACAGAATTTCGGCGGTGCCGGTATGCGGTTTGCATATAATCTGGAACATATCGGTAGTTTTTACAATGACTATCGCAATCTGATGAATCACTACAAGGACGTCATTACCCTGCCAATACTGGATGTCACATACGAAGAGCTTGTTGTGGACCAGGAGGCTCAAAGCCGCGCCATTATTGATTTTGCGGGCCTGGAGTGGGAGGAGGAGTGTTTGGAGTTTCACAAGTTGCCGCGATCGGTGGTGACCGCCAGTCATGCCCAGGTTCGCAAACCGATGTATCAGAGCTCGGTATCACGCTACCGGAATTACGAGTCACATCTGGACAAGCTGAAAGAAGCACTTGGTGATTACGCTAAATGAGCCAGACGGTGACAGATGTCATTGAGGCGGCGGGGAAAGCGGAGCGCAGTGGCGATGTACCTGGCGCCGAAAATTTGTTACGTGACGCATTGACTCAAATTGTGCAACAGGGAGGTCAGGGGGCGGATCAGCAGGGTGATCTGTGCAACGCGCTTGGTGGTCTTCTGGGCCGGATGGGACGTCTTGTGGATGCCGAGCAGGCTTTTGAACATGCGCTGGCGGCAGATCCGTCTCTTACCATTGCCAGATTCAATCTTGGTAACGTATTCGTTGCTCGTGGTGAATATCGAGTTGCTGCAGATCATTTTGAGCAGGTATTGCGAAAGCAACCTGACCACGCGGGAAGTTTGCTCAGCCTTGGTAGCGTGTGCAATGCCATTGGAAACTACGAACAGGCAATAATTTATTACCGCCGTTTCCTCGAGAAAAAACCGGGTTATGCCCATGCCTGGGTATATTTGGGAGCATCGTTCCAGTATTTGAGCGACTTCGATCGCGCGCGCGAATGTTATGAACGCGCCTTGATGCTGGATCCGAAACTCGCGGATGGGCATTGCAATCTTGGCAAACTGTATCAGTCCGAAGGGAATCACCGGGAAGCAGAAAGGTATTTGCGACGCACGCTTGAGATTGTGCCGGACCACCCGGTCGCGCTTGCTGGTCTGGCAACTTTGCTGGAGCACGCCGGTGATTACGAAGCTGGCCTGGCTTTGCTGGAACCCGCGATGCAATCAACGCCATCTGCAGAAATAGTCATTGCCAGCGCGTCCCTGTGTCGAAGACTAAACCGACCGCAGGATGCCGAAGCATTGCTCAAGGCGGTGCTGAACCGGCCGGGTCTCCCGCTGGATGGCCGGGTGCAGACTCACTTTTCCCTGGGACATATTTACGACGCCATGGGTGAATACGACAAGGCGTTCGAGCAGTTCAAAGAGGGCAATGATCTGAAACCAGTTTCATATGATTGTGAGAACCTGGTTTCATCCATGGACGCACTCATTAGTATCTTTGACAAGGGGTTTGCAGATCGCTTGCCGGGCTCGGGCTTGTCCAGTGAGGCACCGGTATTCATTGTCGGAATGCCGCGCACCGGAAAGTCCCTGCTCGAGCAAATGTTGATGGTACACCCCGATATCATCGCGCTTGGTGAACTCACCGAAATTGGTAATATCTCATCGCGCCTTCGCTCTCCGGACGGGCGTACCTATCCCGCAAGTCTGATCGACCAGGATACCGGAACCATGGCCAAAACCATGGCCTCCATGGGTAACCGATATCTTGAAAATATGGCGGATGGCGCGTTGCGTTGCACGGATACGCTGCCCGGAAACTTCGTGCACCTGGGTCTGATCGAGCTGTTGTTTCCGAATGCGCGTGTTATTCATTTGCATCGTGATGTAATGGATACATGCCTGTCCTGTTACTTCAAAAACTTTGCTGGAATGTCGCTGGCGTACACCTTCGATTGGCGCAGTATTGGTGTTTACTATCGCGAATACACTCGCCTGATGCACCATTGGCGCGGTGTATCGGGTTTGCGCATGCTGAATGTCTCCTACGAAATGCTGGTCACAGAAACTGAAAAAACACTGGCAAAAACGCTGGAGTTTCTCGGTCTCGATTATTATTCCGGTTGCCTTGATTTTCACGATCATGAACCGGGTGCGGTGCAGCGCGTGGCGCACGAGCCGCTTCACAAGCGCGACATTGGCATGCATCTCAATTATCTGCATCACCTGGAACCGTTGACGCAGATCCTTGGCCCGGAGTTGCTGAGTGACCAGGCTTGAACATGAACCAGAAACATCAGGCAGAGCAGTTATGTAACCAATCCATGGGCGATTGGGATCAGGGCCTGCATGAACAGGCCATCAAGTCCATGCAGCAGGCGGTTCAACTGGATTCGGGCAACCCGCGATACCGCCACGTGCTTGCCTCATGGCACCATGCCCTGGGGAACTATGACACCGCGCTGGAACTTCTGAAGCAGATCCTGAGGCTGGTGCCGCGCAACGCCGCTGCGCATCAAAACCTGGGCCTGGTCTATCATGCGTTGGGTCGCTACCACGCCGCTGCGGCGTGTTATCGAAACTCGCTGGCGATCGATGCCGAATCGCCTGCAGCTCACAGCAATCTCGGCCGGGTGTTGCAGCTGCTCGGAGACCATGATGATGCTGAACAGCATTTTTCCCAGGCGCTTGGGCTGCAGCAGGATTACCCCGAAGCCCTGGTTGGTCAGGCTGTGTTGTATGAATTGCGCGGTGAGCTGGACAAAGCGTTCGCTCTTGTCTGTGAGCTGCTGGGCAAGTACCCGGGAAACACCGAGCTTGCGATAGCATATGCGCGGCTTGCGCCAGCGCATGACAAAACCGAGGATGCCGTTCAACGTCTTGAACAGTTGATCTGTGAACCTGGCACCAGCCTTGCGAAGATGCAGTTGCATTATTCGCTGGCGGATCTGCATGATAAATGCGGGCGTTTTGACCAGGCATTTGAGCATGCGCAATCCGCAAATCGCCTGAACCCCATGCGCTTTGACGAGCAGAGATACCAGGACCGGGTCAGGAGTTTGAAACAAATCTTTGATGCCGATACTCAGGGAAAAATTCTCGTCGCGAATCCAGAAATCGGCGTGGCGACACCGTTGTTTGTCGTTGGAATGCCAAGATCTGGCACTACCCTGATCGAGCAGATTCTAGCGGCTCACCCGAGCGTACAAACCGCCGGTGAGTTGACGACAATTAGTGAAATGGCATCGGATATGCAACGCCGGTTTGCAACGACGCATGCATATCCCGGGGCGCTGAATGAGCTGAGCAGTGAAAACCTGGATGAACTGGCGCACGATTATTGTGACCGGCTCTCGCGTGATATCAACGATACAGATGATGAGACCGTTTGGGTAATAGACAAAATGCCGGCAAATTTTTTACACCTGGGTTTTATCGGGCGGTTGTTTCCGCAGGCATTCATCATTCACTGCACGCGCGATCCATGGGATGTTTCGTTGTCCTGCTATATGCGTGGCTTCAGCGGCCAGGGGCAGGCATTCAGCAATGACCTCGGCAGCATCGCTGTCTATTACAATGGGTACCGGGACCTGATGGCAGTGTGGAGCAAAACGGTGTCAAATCCGGTGATCGACATGAAATACGAGCAGCTTGTGGCAGAACCCGAGAGTGAAATCGGCAGGATACTGGATACCTTGAGGCTGGATCGTGACGATGCCTGCTTCAGGTTCTACGAGAACACCGGTGTGGTCGCTACCGCAAGCGCCACGCAGGTCAGAAAGCCCATTTACCGAAGCTCTGTTGGCAAGGCCAAAAATTACCGCAAGTGGCTGGAGCCGGCTCTGGGTGATGTAATGAACCCGGTGATGAACAAGAAAATCTGATGCACAGACGATTTCAGGAGCAAATGAAGAATGCGATTCGCTTGCATCAGGCGGGTCGCAGCGATGACGCGGAACACATCGTCCGGCAGGTGCTGCAGCGCGAGCCGCGCGATCCCCAGGTTCATGTGGTCCTCGGAAAAATGCTGCGCCAGCAGGGCCGCAACGATGAAGCAAGGAACAGCTTTGAAACGGCGACACAAATCGACGTCAATCAACATGAGGCACATGTGCACATTGGTGACTTGTGTCTTTTGTCTGGTAATTACCCGGGCGCCCAGACAGCTTACGGAAATGCGTTGAAAGGTGGTTCAAACGCTACGTTGCACAACAAGTTTGGTACTGCACAGGAGGCAAATGGAGACCTGGCTGGAGCTGAAAACAGTTTCCGCGCAGCCCTGGATCTCGACGCCGTACATGCACCCGCGCTGAGCAATCTCGGAACGGTGTTATTGCATCAAAACCGGTTTGACGAAGGGCGAGAGTGTTTTGAACGCGCATTGAAGGCCAGACCGGATTACACACGGGCACTGGTCAACCTCGGTTTGCTCGACAAGCAGACCGGCAGGCTGCACAGCGCGCTGGCCTATTTCGACCGCGCTCTTGAAACAAGCCCGGATGACCCTGCATTGGTTACCTATTATGGTTCTATCCTGCAGTCGCTTGGTCGTTTGGATGAGGCGGAGGCCAATTTCGAATCGGTGCTATCGGGCGAACCGGAATATGCTGATGCCCTGGCCTGCTATGCAGAACTCATGGAGTGGCGAGGCGAGTACGACAAAGCTGCCCAGCTTCTTGAACCGCATATGGAGCATATAAAAACCAACGCAGTGCTTGCATTGGCATATGCCAGGGTGCAAAAAAGCCTGGGCAGTATCGGTGACGCTCTGGCCGTGCTTGAGCCATTTTACGAGCCAGAAGGTACCAGGCCTCACTGGTATG
>CBDUSC010000022.1:0-11966 GCA_965369735.1 uncultured bacterium | reverse complement strand
CCCGGCCCCGCGGCGCAAAACCCCGGTGCGTTTTATAACAAAATTAACTTTTTTAAAAAAAATTTTAATAACTTAAACCCCGGCACCGGAGCTCTTTGATTTTTCGCGCGAGGGTATTTCTGCCCCACCCCAGCAATTTCGCTGCGTCACTTTTTTTGCCGCCGGTTTTTTCCAGCGCTGCCATGATCAATGCCCGTTCAAACACCGGCTGAGCCACGTCTGCCAGTGATGTCTCACCTGCATCCAGTCGCTGGAGCGCCCAGCGATGCAGGTCATCGGCCCAGGCTGTGCCACCGGCGGGCGCGCCACCCATTTCTCCGGGCAAGTCATCGGCACGGATTTCCCGGCCGCTTGCCGCAACCGTCAATCTGCGGCACAGATTGACCAATTGCCTGACATTACCCGGCCAGTCGTACCCAACAAGGCGATCCAACGCTTTTTTTGCCAGCGTCTTTGGCGGCACTTCGAGCTCGCCCGCAGCAACATCGAGATAATGATCGAGCAATAATTCGATATCGTCGCGCCGATCTCTCAAAGCAGGCGTATTGATCTGCATGACATTCAACCGGTGATAAAGGTCCTCGCGGAACAAGCCGTCCTTTACCCGCTCGTTGAGATCCTGGTTGGTTGCAGCAATCACACGCACATCGACGGTAATCGGTTTTTGTCCGCCAACACGATAAAACTCCCGTTCCGCAAGAACCCTCAACAACCGGGTTTGCAGCGCCGGCGACATATCGCCGATCTCATCCAGAAACAATGTGCCGCCATCGGCCTGCTCAAATCGGCCGTGGCGTAATTTATCAGCGCCGGTAAAGGCGCCGCGTTCATGACCGAACAATTCCGTCTCCAGCAATTCGCCCGGTATGGCCGATACATTGATTGCAACAAAATCGCCGTCGGCTCTTGGGCCATGACGATGCAATGCACGTGCAACGAGCTCCTTGCCGGTACCGGATTCACCAGTAACCAAAACCGTCATGCTCGATCGCGCCAGCCTGCCAATAGCCCGATAAACTTCCTGCATGGCCGGTGCGCGCCCGATGAGTTCCGGAAACGCATCGGTGCCACCATCCGCGACACCGGCGATGCCCTGATCGGCAGCCCGTTGTACCAATTCGACTGCCTGGTCTATATCAAAAGGTTTTGGCAAATATTCAAAAGCACCACCACTGTACGCGGCCACGGTGCTTTCAAGATCCGAGTGCGCGGTAATCACAATCACCGGCAGCTCCGGGTACCGGCGCCCGACTTCGTCCAGCAGCTCAATACCGCTCATGCCATCCATACGGATATCCGTGATCAATACATCCGGAGATCCGCCAGCCAGCTCTTCCAGCATGGATTCGGCGGATTCAAAGCCGCGCGGTTGCATGCCCGCGCTTTGCAGCGCTTGCTCAAGCACCCAGCGTATGGGTCGTTCATCGTCTACGACCCAGACATCGAGGCAACTCTTGCTCATGGCTCTGCCTTCATGGAGGAATTGTATAGCGGTAACAGCATCTGAAAAATGGTTCGCCCCGGCCGGCTTGTAAACTCGATCAATCCACCATGCCGGTTAACCAGCTCCTGCGCCAGCGGCAGGCCCAGACCGGTACCACCATGGTGACCGCTGACCAGCGGGTAAAATATCGATTCGCTCAGATCAGCCGGTATACCTGATCCATTGACTTCTATTTCGATGCTCGCGACCACGCGATGCAGCGCTTTGCCAATTGTAAATTGCGACAAGGCGCGGCTGCGCAAAATAATGTGCCCGGTTTCGCCGACAGCGTTCAGCGCATTCCGTGTGAGATTCAATAACGCCTGCACAATTTGGTCGCGATCAAGATTCATCGACGGCAAGCTGGGGTCGTAATCGCGTTCTACAGTGACGCCGTCCGGTTTTTCCGCTTCAACCAGCTGAACAACATATTGAAGCAACTCGTGAATACTCAGCATGGATTTTTTTGGCATCCGCCCGGGACCGAGCAAGGTATCAACCAGATCGGCCAGCCTGTCCGCTTCACCGATAATGAGCTGCGTATACTCGGCCAGTTTGGGGTTGCGGAGTTCGCGCTCCAACAATTGCGCAGCACCGCGCAGACCACCCAGTGGGTTTTTTATCTCGTGCGCCAGTTGCCGGAGGCTTGCGCGGCTGGCGCCGTGTTGCGCAAGCAACGCATTTTCTCTGGAGATACGAATGCTGCGGGTAGCATCGGTCAACTCTACCAACGCCGCCCTGTCGTCATTACTCCCCAATGGCGTGACACGGCAATCAACGATCAAAGTGTCTGCATCATTTTTGCTTTCAAGATGTATCTCACGACGCGAAAATGGCTGACCGGTTTCAAGCACACGCCTGATCACGTCGACAATCACGTGATCGGCTCCCAGGAATTCAGCCAGTGATATGTTGGAAAGTTGTGATGCGCTGATACCCAACAATTGTTCCGCGGAAGGGTTGATATGTTGCGTGCGCAGCTCAGCCCCCACGTACATCACTGATGTCGTGAGGCTGTCGAGAATACCGGCTTGAATGCTCTCGCCCCTGGTTTTTATCACGGTCTTTCCACGCAGTTACTCGACGCGCAGATCTGAAGGTATCGCCTGGCCTCCGAAACTACCCTCTTGGCCTGGATGGAAGGTTGGCGGGGGCGGGTCCCTGGCGTATGGCCGTCTGCTGCACGTAGAATTTGATGGTATCACTACCGGTCAGCGTGTTGCCGCTGGCATCGACAATCTGCGCGCGCAGACTGTGTTCGCCACGATTCACATCATTCACCTGGTAGGACAGGCGGCGGGCGCGGGGCGGGCTGACAAGAGTACCGTCGTAATACAACTCTATCGAATGGCCCCTTTGCAGTCGTGGCCTCAGGCTCATATTGACATTGAGCGTGCCACCCAGATTCCACAGAACTTCTTCTGCGGTCGGGGAGGTAATCGACAACGACTCATACGCACCAGCATCAGCAGCCTGGGTTGTTCCATCATCCCGGCTGCGTGACAGGGCGCTGGCTCTTTCCAGCGGCGGAGTGCTATAGCTTTGTGCCTCGCGTAACTGGATGACTTCCGCACCGGGGTGCGGTTTATCCGAGTAGTGCACGACACCTTGATCATCGGTCCACCGATAGGTATCGGCAGCAAATGAGGCTATGGGCAAAATAATTATGGTAAACAGTAGCTTGCGCATGTTTTCTATCATAGCCCGTACCAGCCTGGAACCGCAAAAAAAACGGCACCGTTTATGCGGCGGCGCAACAAATTAGCCTGCTGTCTTACGCTTACAAGCTGTAATAAAGATCGAACTCCACCGGGTGCGTGGTCATGCGCAAACGCGTGATGTCCTCGCCCTTGAGCTGGATGTATCCGTCGATCAAATCATCGGTAAACACGCCACCGGCTTTGAGAAACTCTCGATCGGTGTCCAGTTCGGCCAGGGCTTCGTCAAAGGAGTAGCAAACCTCCGGGATGCCTTTTGATTCTTCCGGTGGCAGGTCATAAAGATCCTTGTCCATGGGATCGCCGGGATGGATTTTGTTCTGGATGCCGTCCAACCCGGCCATCATCATTGCGGCAAACGCAAAGTACGGGTTAGCCATGGAGTCCGGGAAGCGGACCTCGATACGGCGACCCTTTGGATTGGAAATATACGGTATGCGAATCGCGGCCGATCGGTTGCGTGCGGAGTACGCCAGTTTCACCGGCGCCTCAAAACCCGGCACCAGGCGTTTGTAACTGTTGGTACTTGGGTTGGTAAATGCGTTCAGCGCGCGCGCATGTTTGATAATGCCGCCAATATAAAACAGCGCTGTTTCCGACAAACCTCCATAGGCTTCGCCGGAAAACAAATTGTCACCACCCTTCATCAATGACTGGTGCACGTGCATTCCGTTTCCGTTGTCACCGACTACAGGCTTCGGCATGAATGTCGCCGTCTTGCCATAGCTCTGGGCTACATTCATGACGACATACTTCAGAATCTGTACTTCGTCCGCCTTTTTTACCAGCGAGTTGAACAGCACACCGATTTCACACTGGCCGGCGGTTGCCACTTCGTGATGATGCACCTCGGTTTTGACACCCATTTCCTCCAGCGCCATGCACATCGCCGAGCGCACATTGTGCAGCGAATCCACGGGTGGCACCGGGAAGTAACCGCCTTTGACGCCCGGGCGATGCCCAAAGTTACCGTCCTGGTAAACCTTTTCCGAGTTCCAGCCCGCTTCGCTGGAATCGATTTTGTAAAACGATCCGCTCATCTCGTTGCCCCAGCGGATATCGTCGAATACAAAAAACTCATTTTCCGGACCGAAATACGCGGTATCCGCGATACCGGTTGAGCGGAGATAAGACTCGGCGCGTCTCGCCAGCGATCGTGGGTCACGCTCATAACCCTGCATGGTTGCAGGCTCGATTACATCGCATCGCAAATTGATGGTGCTGTCTTCGGAAAAGATGTCCTGGACAGCGGTCTCTGCATCCGGCATCAGGATCATGTCCGATTCGTTGATGCCCTTCCAGCCGGCAATGGATGAACCATCGAACATCTTGCCGTCTTCAAAAAACTCATCGTCAACAGTATCGGCAGTCACAGTGACATGCTGTTCTTTGCCAAGGGTGTCGGTAAACCTCAAGTCTACGAAGCGGACTTCATTGTCCTTTATCAGGCTGAGCACGTCGGCGGGTTTCATTTCGGGTCCTCCTTAGTTAGTCATGTGGGCCAGGTCCTGCTGCGGTTTTTGCTAAGCAATGGTCAGACCTGTTTTCTTGCAGGAACCATGCCATGTTCGATTACAGCTGAAACCGCGGTTTTTGCGGCCTGTTTTTGCCGGCTTTTGTCCGATCGCACCAAAGTCGTGCGTATGCCCCGTTTTCCTGCACCACAGGGGTGCGTGACAACGCACGGATGCGGTGCACATTGCCGGATGCAAACGCTATACTGCTCGCGCACTCAGCACCCGAAAGCCACGTACATGCCAGCCAGGAAAACCGCAAAACATCCCGAGACCTTCCAGGATCTCGTGCTTGCCCTGCAAACTCATTGGGCAGCGCACGGCTGTGTTGTATTGCAACCCTATGACATGCCCATGGGTGCAGGAACTTTTCATACGGCGACATTTTTGCGTTCCATAGGGCCGGAACCGTGGAACGCGGCCTACGTGCAACCCTCGCGACGGCCCACCGATGGCCGCTATGGTGATAATCCGTTTCGGCTGCAGCACTATTACCAGTTCCAGGTGGTTCTGAAACCATCCCCCGACGCGATCCAGGAGCTATATCTGGATTCGCTGCGCGCGATGGGTATCGATCCGCTGGTTCATGACATTCGATTTGTCGAAGACAACTGGGAATCACCCACCCTGGGTGCCTGGGGTCTGGGCTGGGAAGTCTGGCTGAACGGTATGGAGATCACGCAATTCACCTATTTTCAGCAGGCAGGGGGTCTGGATTGCAAGCCGGTCACCGGCGAGATTACCTATGGGCTGGAACGAATCGCAATGTATTTGCAGGAAGTCGAGAGCATCTTTGATCTGGTCTGGGCACATGGTCCCAATGGTTCGGTAACGTACGGCGACGTGTTCCACCAGAACGAAGTCGAAATGTCGAAATACAATTTTGAAATGGCCGACGTCGATGAATTGTTCCGTCGCTTTAATCATTGCGAAAAATTCTGCAACAAGCTGCTGGAGGCAAAGCTGGCATTACCAGCCTATGAGCAGGTGCTGGAAGCATCGCACAACTTTAATCTGCTCGACGCGCGTCACGCCATATCGGTCACCGAACGCCAGAACTATATCCTGCGGGTTCGCGCCATGGCGCGCGGAGTCGCCGAAGCCTACTACGCCAGCCGCGAAGCGCTGGGCTTCCCGATGTGCCAATCGAATACCGCGGTCAAATGACCCGGCGTGATAATCAACGCCAATGAGTAGTACCGCAGATTTTCTGATCGAGATCGGTACCGAGGAGTTGCCGCCAAAGGCGCTCGCCACACTCGCTGCGGCATTTGCCACACATATCCTCGATGGCATCAAAGAATCGGGTCTTTCGCATACCGATAGTAAAACCTATGCGACACCGCGACGGTTGGCGGTGCTGGTCAGTGATCTGCAAAAGACGCAACCGGATCACGATGTGGAGCGGCGCGGACCACCAGTCAAGATCGCTTTTGCCGACGATGGCACACCAACCAAAGCAGCCGATGCGTTTGCAAAAACATGCGGTGTGCCGGTCGATGAACTGACCAGGATCGAAACACCCAAGGGTAAGTGGTTATTCCACAAAGGAAGGGAACGGGGCAAAACTGCCGAGGAATTGTTGCCGGGCATAGTCACGTCCGCGCTGGATGCTTTGCCGATTCCAAGACGTATGCGCTGGGGCAATGGCAGCGTTGAATTTGTGCGCCCCATACACTGGGTACTGATGCTGCTGGGCAACCAGACCATTGCGACCAGCATTTATGACATCGAACCCGGGAACACGACACGCGGTCACCGGTTTTTGTCGGACGGCGACATCATTATCAAAAAACCGGCGGACTACGCTGCCGTACTGGAAAAAAAGGGTTACGTGATTGCGGATCCTGTACGCCGAAAAGCAATGATCGGGGATCAGGTGGCCAAAGCTGCCAAAAAAGCCGGCGGGACTGCGATCAGCGATGATGCATTGCTGGATGAAGTAGCCGCGCTGGTCGAATGGCCGGTCGCCATCACGGGGAGTTTTGATTCTGGTTATCTGGATCTGCCACCCGAGGTATTGATCTCCACGCTGAAAGACCACCAGCGCTACTTCCCGATCCGGGACAAAAACGATGCGCTCATTGCCAGTTTTGTCACCATCGCCAATCTCGATAGCAAAAACCCCGACAAGGTCCGGGCGGGTAACGAGCGCGTGGTCCGGCCGCGACTGGCTGATGCCGCCTTTTTCTGGGCCAGGGACAAAAAGCAGTCACTGCAAGATCGGCGAAGTTCGCTGCAAAATGTGCTTTTCCAGGCAAAGTTAGGCTCTGTTCTCGACAAAAGCGAACAAGTCAAGGTTCTGGTACGCGCGCTATCCGATGCCGTTGGCGCAAACGTCGATGCCGCAGTCACGGCTGCAGAGCTGGCAAAATGCGATCTGGTGACCGACATGGTCGGCGAGTTTCCTGGCTTGCAGGGCGTGATGGGCCGCTATTACGCGACCGAAGTTGACCGGGTGGACCCGGAAATCGCCGCAGCCATCGAAGAGCAATACAAACCCCGTTTTGCCGGCGACACCCTGCCTGAGACAAAGTGTGGCCGTGCACTGGCAATCGCTGACAAACTGGACACCATCGTCGGCATATTTGCTGCCGGGCTCAAACCCACCGGCAACCGCGATCCCTTTGCCTTGCGCCGATCGGCACTCGGGCTGTTAAGAATATTGATTGAGTGCGAGATCGATATCGATTTGCCTGCCGCCATAAACATATCTGCCGACATGAAACCGATAGAGACAGATGGCGCGGCACGCGAATCAATCTATGAATTCATCATGGACCGGTTGCGCGCTTACTATTCTGACACCGACACCGCCGTCACCCCCGAAATGATCGAGGCGGTGATGGCCAACCAGCCGGTATCGCCACTGGATTTTCACCAGCGGTTGCAAGCTGTAAAGCAATTTACGACTCTGGATGCTGCAAAAAGTCTGGCGGCAGCCAACAAACGTATCGTCAACATACTGCGCAAGGCTGATGAACAACCGGCCGATGCAGCCAACCCAAAGATCATGACCGAGTCGGCGGAGAAAGAGTTGTATGACGCAGTCAACGCCATGCGCGATGAAGTCACACCATTGCTGACCGCGCGTGACTACACCGCTGCGCTGGAAAAACTCTCGGGCCTGCGCGACACCGTCGATCGTTTTTTTGACGATGTCATGGTGATGGATGAGGACAAGGACCGGCGGCTCAATCGCCTGGCGTTACTCGATAGCTTGCGAAAATTATTTTTGCACACCGCGGATATATCCCGTTTGCCCGGCAACTGAGCGGCACAACAGGACAAAACACTGCATGACGGACGCAAGTAATCTCATCATTCTGGATCGCGATGGCGTGATCAATCATGATTCGGATGACTACATAAAATCGCCCGATGAATGGCTACCGATCGATGGCAGCCTCGATGCCATTGCCGATCTTAGCCGCGCCGGTTTTAAACTTGTGGTTGTGACCAATCAGTCGGGAATCGCGCGCGGCCTGATGAGCGAGGAAACCCTGGATCAGATACACCGCAAAATGATATCCGAAGTTGAGTCACACGGCGGCAGGCTGTCGGGAATTTTTTACTGCCCCCATGGACCGGACGATGAGTGCCGCTGCCGCAAGCCGCGCACCGGGATGCATGAGGACATTATGAGCCAGCTGGGTGTATCACTGGAAAATGTTCCGACGATTGGCGATTCCAAAAGAGATCTTGATGCAGCCATGGAGATTGGCGCCCGGCCTATACTGGTTCTCACAGGCTATGGTCGAGGCACCCTTGAAGAATATGGCGACAACCCGCCGGAAACCTTTGATGATCTGGCCAGCGCGGCAGCAGCCCTGATAAAAGAAAACCAAAACCCGTCACAACAGGATTAGGCATGCAGTATTTTCGATCCATAGTGTTCAACATCTATATGGTTGCAGAGACCATTGTGTTCTCGACCATACTGGCGCTGATGCTGCCATTGCCGCTGCGATATCACTACAAGGTCGCATGTGCCTGGGCGGAGCATCTTTTCGGCGCAGCAAAACTAATATGCAACCTGGATTACACTATCGAGGGTCGGGAAAACCTGCCGGATGAGCCGACTGTCGTCTACTACAAGCATTCATCGGCCTGGGAAGCCATCCAGGTATTCACGATGTTCCCCACGCAGTGCTGGGTAATAAAACGCGAACTCATGTGGGTGCCCTTTGTAGGCTGGGCATTGAAAAAGTTTCGCCCCATTGCCATAGATCGCAGCGCCGGCCACTCTGCGGTTGAGCAGGTCGTAGAGCAAGGCAAGGAACGATTGGCCGAAGGCCGCTGGGTGGTTATTTTCCCCGAAGGCACGCGCGTGAAACATGGTACAACGCGGCGTTATGGACTCAGCGGCGCATTGCTTGCCAAGGCAGCGGGCATGCCGATCGTGCCGATTGCGCATAACTCAGGTCGATACTGGCCCAGGCGTGGTCTGCTGAAAAAGGCCGGTACCATCAGAATGGTCATCGGCAAACCCATCAGCACAAAAGATCGCGATCCACGCGATCTCAATTCAGAGATTCAAACCTGGATGGAGGACACCATCCGCGAGATCGACTCGCGGGGTTGAATCAGCTCGAAGATATACTCAAACGTCCAGGTTAGACACCGCAAGCGCGTTCTTCTCGATAAACTCGCGCCGTGGTTCCACCTGGTCACCCATCAGCGTGGTGAACAGCTCATCAGACGCAACGGCATCTTCAATACGCACCTGCATCAACAGGCGCGTCTCCGGGTTGATGGTGGTATCCCAGAGTTGGTCGGGGTTCATCTCGCCCAGGCCTTTGTAGCGCTGAAAATTGAGACCCTTGCGCGCTTGCTTCATGAGCCATTCCATGGCCGCGCCAAAGCTGTCGATCGTCGTTGATTGCTCGCCACGCACTACATACGCGCCCTCGCCGATCAGCTCAAAAAGCTCGGTGCCAATCGCCGCGATGCGCTGATATTCCGCCGATTCAAAAAACTCGATCTGGATATGCTTTTCTGAAGTCAGGCCATGCCGCGTTGTACGAATCATAAACAATGGTGCTGCACTTTCTTCATCCGTATTGAGGACAACTTCATACTGCAGTGATTCATGTTTCGTCTTTAGCGCATCCTCAAGCCGTGCGGCCCAATCCGTCCAGAATTTTTCCTCGCTCAGTTGTTCAGTACCGACCTGCGGCAGTGTCATCATTTCGCGAAGCACGTTGCCATCGTAACGGCGCGACCAGCGATCGATGATGGCGGTCACTTCCATGTGCTTGCGCGCCAGCGCTTCCAGCGCGGGACCCTGGACCGCCGGTGCATCCGCATTGACATGCAGTTCGGCTTTGTCCACCGCCAGACTAAGCAGGTAAGCATTCAACTCCGCGTCATCCTTGACATAGGTTTCCTGTTTACCTTTTTTTATTTTGTACAAAGGCGGCTGCGCGATATACACATGCCCTCGTTCAATCAGTTCATGCATCTGCCGATAAAAAAATGTCAGCAATAATGTGCGAATGTGTGAGCCATCAACATCCGCATCGGTCATGATAATAATGCGGTGATAACGCAACTTGTCTATGTTGAAATCATCACGCCCGATACCGGTGCCAAGCGCTGTAATCAGAGTGCCTACTTCCTGCGATGACAGCATTTTGTCAAAGCGCGCCTTTTCGACATTCAGTATTTTACCCTTCAGCGGCAATATTGCCTGTGTACGCCGGTCGCGACCCTGTTTGGCCGAACCACCGGCGGAGTCACCCTCAACCAGAAACAGCTCCGACAATGCCGGGTCTTTTTCCTGGCAGTCGGCAAGCTTGCCCGGTAACCCGGCAATATCCAATGCGCCCTTTCGGCGCGTCATCTCACGTGCCTTGCGCGCTGCTTCACGCGCCCTGGCAGCATCAATAATCTTGTTCACAATCGCCTTTGCCTGCGCCGGGTTTTCCAGCAGGAATTCATCAAGATGCTTTGCGGTTGCCGACTCTACCAGCCCTTTGACCTCGCTCGATACCAGCTTGTCCTTGGTCTGTGACGAGAATTTGGGGTCTGGTAATTTCACCGACAATACAGCCGTCAGGCCTTCGCGCGCATCATCCCCGATCATGTTCGCGGTTTCACGTTTGCCCAAGCCTTCACGCTCGATGTAATGATTCAGTGTACGTGTAAGCGCACTTCGAAAGCCGGCCAGATGCGTACCACCATCACGTTGTGGAATGTTATTCGTGTAGCAAAAAGTATTTTCCTGATAACCATCATTCCATTGCATCGCGGATTCAACAACGCTGCCATCGTGCTCGCTGGAAAAATAAAAAACACTTTCATGTACGGGCGTTTTTTTGCGGTTGAGATGTTCGACAAACGCCTTGATGCCACCCTTGTATTCGAATACCTGCTTCTCCTCGCTACGCTCGTCGATCAGTTCGATACGAATCCCGGAGTTCAGAAATGAAAGTTCGCGCAAGCGGCGTGCAAGCACATCAAAGTGAAACTCGATATTGGTGAATATTTCGCTGCTGGGTTTGAAACGAATGACCGTCCCTGTTTTGTCTGTTACGCCATCCTCTGCCAGGGCACCTTGTGGTTCACCCAAACGGTATTCCTGACGATGAACATGGCCATCACGGTAGATCACCAGCTCAAGGTGTTCGGACAATGCATTGACCACCGACACACCAACACCATGCAGCCCACCGGATACCTTGTAGGAGTTGTCATCGAATTTTCCGCCGGCATGCAGCACGGTCATGATAACTTCGGCGGCCGACCGGCCCTCTTCTTCATGCGCATCCACAGGGATACCGCGACCGTCATCAGCCACCGTCACCGACTCATCTGCGTGAATCGTGATCGATATTGCCGAGCAATAACCTGCAAGCGCTTCGTCAATGGAATTATCGACAACTTCAAAAACCATGTGGTGCAAACCCGTTCCATCATCGGTGTCGCCGATGTACATGCCAGGTCGTTTGCGTACGGCTTCAAGGCCCTTCAAAACCTTGATATTGGTGGAGGTGTAACTGCCGGTATCTTCCCGTTTATCGCTCATTAACAAGTCCTTTGGCAAAAACAGTTCATTGTACCATTTCTGTTATTTTTCCCAGTTCCACGTGGAACCGTTTGGCCTCTTTTTTGACGGGTAACGACAGCTCATCCAAAGCTGTCACGAATAACTGGGCCCGGCTGGATTCCACCCGATTCAAAAGGCGCTCCAGGCGATCCCGATCCAGCTCGGCACCGGGATCGTCAACCAGCAAAACGCCGGGATTT
>CBDUSC010000021.1:0-12033 GCA_965369735.1 uncultured bacterium | reverse complement strand
GTGCTGACAACAGACAAAACATCGGCCGGTGAACTGACCCGGACGGTGTTGGTTACGTCGTAATCGCTGCGCCTGTAATTCTGCATAGACCCCTGCGCGTCTTCCCTGAATTCAGATCGGACAGAGTCTAGATAAATTTGTCCATTCTTGCCAGCGCGTAATTTGTAACCTATTGTAAAGAAAGGAAAAACGGAGGGTGGTCAGGAGCAAAAACCCTGCATTTCAACTGTCAAATTGCGCGACAACCGGGCTGTGATCCGATGGCCTCTCCCATGCCCTGGGTTCCTTGTCGATATTACATAAGGAGCAGGATTCGCTCATCGCGGTGCTGGCGAGAATAAGATCGATGCGCAAACCACGGTTGCGGCGAAATGCCGCCGCACGGTAATCCCACCAGCTGAAGCTTTGCTCAGCCTGATCGAACTTTCGATAGACATCGACGAAACCGAGACCGGAGATCCGTTTCAAGGCTTCGCGCTCTGCGTCGCTGACCAAAACCGAACCTTCCCATTCCTGCGGGTCATGAACGTCGCGGTCCTCGGGCGCGATGTTGAAATCCCCCATCACAACGATATTCGGATATTGCGCCAGCTGTGCGGCCAGAAAATCGTACAGACAATCCAGCCAGCCCAGTTTGTACTGATATTTTTCGGAACCCACCGTTTGACCATTGGGAACGTAGAGGTTGATGACACGCGTATCACCATAACTCGCTGCAAGTACGCGGCGCTGCGGGTCATCGAGACCGGGCAGCTCTTCGATGACATCATTGGCATCTGTCTTTGCGATCAATGCGACACCGTTGTATGTTTTTTGACCGTTGGCGACCGCCTTGTATCCGATATCGGCCATTGCATCCATGGGGAAGTCTTCCGTAACCATTTTTATTTCCTGAAGACCCAGCACATCGGGTTCATGCGCATTCAACCACTCGATTACATGTTCCAGGCGTACACGCAGAGAATTGACATTCCAGGTCGCTATTTTCATCAGCTTTGGGTGGCGGTCGATATGCCGCACTGATCCAGCAGTGGTTGCAGGTCTGCGTCGCGACCCCTGAACGCGCGAAAGTTGGCGGCTGCATTTCTGGATCCGCCGGTCTGAAGAATATTTTCCAGAAAACGGTTGGCGGTCTGCTTGTCAAAACAGCCATTTTCCCCAAACGCGGCAAACGCGTCCGCCGACAGGACCTCCGCCCATTTATAACTGTAGTATCCGGCCGCATAACCACCGGCAAAAATGTGCGAAAAACTGTGTGCGTAGCGGTTAAAGTCCGGCACCTTCAACAAGGCAAGCTTGTCCCGTACCGATTGCAGCGTTTGCTCGACAATGTGTTCATTACCCGGCGTGAACTCAGCATGTATCCGCATATCCAGCGTTGCCAGTTCCAGCTGGCGCACCATTTGCATTGCTGCCTGGAAACAGCGGCTGCCTTCAAGCCGGGCAAACAGGTCTTCGGGTAACGGCTCATCGCTTTGGTAGTGGCCGGAAATCATTGCCAGTACATCGGGTTGCCAGGCAAAGTTTTCCATGAACTGGCTGGGCAGTTCCACTGCGTCCCACTCGACGCCGTTGATGCCTGCCAGGCTCGGGATGTCTACCTTTGTCAGCAGGTGATGCAGCGTATGCCCGAATTCATGAAACAGGGTTACCACATCGTCATGACTCAGCAGTCCTGGTTCGCCTTCGCCTGGTGGTGTGAAATTGCACACCAGGAACGCGACCGGGTTGCGAGTGTCACCATCGAGATACTTTCGGCCAATACATTCATCCATCCAGGCGCCGCCACGTTTTTTGCTGCGCGCATAGAGATCCACATAGAACGATCCGCGATGGGCACCCTGTGCGTCCCGGATTTCAAAATAGCGGACATCCGGATGCCAGGTGTTGATGTCGGTAACTTCATCGATTCTCAGGCCAAACAATTTTGATGTGAGCTCGAACATCCCTTTTGTCACCCGGTCAATCGGGAAATAGGGTCGCAATGCTTCTTCTGATATATCGAATTTTTCCCTGCGTAGCTTCTCGGAGTAGTAAGAAACGTCCCAGGCGTTCAGATCGCGTCCGGCAAAATCGATTAGCGCGTTCATCTCGGCGCGCGCCACATCGATACTGCGCGCCGCAAGCTCGTTCAAAAACCGCATGACCTTGTCTACCGATGGCGCCATCTTGGTGGCCAGGGAGTACTCGGCATAATTGCCAAAACCCAGAATCTGTGCAGCGCGGTGGCGCTTCTCAAGAATGCTCCGGATAATTTTGCTGTTATCCCATTGTTTGTCATGAGGCCCGAGATCCGATGCGCGGGTACACCATGCCTCATAGAACTCGCGACGCAGCGATTCGTTGTCTGCATGCGTCATGACCGTGTGATAAGTAGGGTGATCGAGTTCGAACAACCAGCCATCGATATTTTTCGCATTGGCAGCCTGGCGTGCTCTTTGCAGCAAATGACCCGGAATGCCAGCGAGCTGCGATTCGTCGCTTATTGTCTTGCTCCACGCGTTTGCCGCGTCAAGCACGTTTTCCTCAAACCTGGATTGAAGCTGCGCCAGTTCGCGCATCAATTCCCGAAACTGTTTTTTTTGCGCAGGCGGCAGATCAACGCCGGCCAGGCGAAAATCACGTAGCGTATCATCCAGAAGTTTTTGTTGGGCCGCGCCCAGCGACTCGTTTTCACGTACATGAGTAAATGCATCAAACAAACCCTGGTTCTGGTTCAGCTCTGTCGCGAACTCGGTCAGAATCGGCAGGCAAAGATTATAGGCATCGCGCAGATCGTCGCTATTCAGCACCGCATTCAGGTGACCAACCGGAGACCAGACCTGGTTTAGGTGATGGTGCATGGTCTCGAACGGCGCAACCAGGTATTTCCAGTTGTACTGCTCCTCATCGGCCAGCAGAAAACGCAGCTGTTCGCGCTGTTGGTCGATTATGGTGCTGATCGCCGGTTCTACGTGCTGTGCCGCGATGCTGTCGAAAGCGGGCAAACCAGTGGTGTCCAGTAATGGGTTTTGCATCAGGAGAATCGTGGGGTGATTAGGAATCAGGCCGCGAATATTATCACAGGGGCCGTGATCAGAGCGGCAGGTTGAAGCGCGCGGCGATCAAAAATGCACAGGCGATCACGCCTAGAAAAAAGGTTGCCATGGAGAGCATCGATCGTCTGCGATAGCGCTTCACCAGTGGCTCCTGCGGCCAGGCGGCAAGCAAATATGGCCGGTCGTCGGGCGGGGCGGACAATACGTGAACACCGGTGTGCACGGGCAGTGCATAGCGCTCGCGCCGCACCTCTTTTTCAGCTTCGTGCCGGGCCTTGTCCCACTCTTTCATATCGATAATACCGTCGCGGTTTTGGTCAAATCGGCGCAGCAAACCTGTCTGGTCGGCTTTCCATGCCACCAGCAATGCGCGGACTTCTTCCTCGATGCTGACACCAGCCGTGTGGTCATGGGTACGCATGAAACCGATCGCGAGTAGTGGATCGCCCTGGTGCATGCGCCTTTCAGTGTATTTGTACTTGCCACCGAGGGACCCAAGCGAGCCGCCACCGCGTTTTGCGGGCCTGCTCTGGCTTCCGTACCAGCTATCCGTCGTGTTTGGCAGCACTTCCGCGTTTTCGGGATCGATGATGCAATGCCCGGTGTCGTCTACCAGCAGAAACAGACTTTCGCTGACATCGGAATCTATGGTGACCCAGCGGGTGCGCGTTTGTTTGCCGACCGTGTATGTGGACTTTTCCTGGATAGTGTATGACCACCATGTGCAGGGCAGCCCGGTCAATGGGGCTGACAGCGGTTCGCCAGCCATGATCCTGCCCCTGCCCTGCAGCTCGATGTAACCTTGTGGCGCAGAGCGTGTTTTAGCCGTCGGGGTATTTTCGATCAGCCGTGCGCGATGCAATGCACGGAAGCTGCGCCAGAATCCCATGCCCCCAGCAAATGCGGACACACCGGTCCAGAACCAGAAATCCTGCGCGTCCAGTGCCTGGACTGCCTGCGCGAGATCGGCAAAAACGCCGAGGCTCATCGTACTTACTCAAACAGTTCCTTGATGCTCACGTCGGCTGTTTCTCCTTCGCCAAACTCCAGAAGATCGGCGGTCTTGAAGCCATACAGGTTCGCGACGATGACATCCGGAATCTGTGCGACACGAATATTGTTGACGTTTACGGTCTCATTGTAGAGTTCGCGCCGGTCAGCGATCGACTCCTCGATACTCGTGATACGCTGTTGCAGGTGGACAAAGTTTTCATTGGCTTTGAGATCGGGATAATTTTCTGCAACAGCGAACAGGCGACCCAGACCCATGCGCATCATGCCTTCGGCAGCACCGACACCGGCCACATCACCCTGCTCGCGAGCGTTGGATACGGCCATGCGGGCTTTCATGACGTTTTCCAGTGTTTCCTGCTCGTACTGCATGTATTGTTTGCAGGTTTCCACCAGTTTTGGCAGTTCATCATGACGCTGCTTGAGCAGGACATCGATATTGGACCAGGCTTTTTTTACATGTTCTCTAAGGCTGACAAGACCGTTATAGATTTTTATGAAATAAACAACGATTGCTGCAGCAACGGCAAGAAAAATAACCAACCCGATCATGTTTCGATCTCCCGGTTTTTCTCAAAACGCGGCGGCAGTATAGCATGCGCATCCTTGCACCAATGCGGAGTAGTTAATGGCTTCGGAATTTGACCTCATAGTAATCGGGGGTGGCAGTGGCGGTCTGGCAACCGCACAACGTGCGGCGGAATACGGTGCAAAAGTTGCGCTGTTTGAAAATGCAGCGCTGGGCGGCACATGTGTCAATGTAGGCTGCGTCCCAAAAAAAATCATGTGGAATGCAGCATCGATTGCGCACCGGTTACACGAGGCTGTCGATTATGGTTTTGATGTGTCTGTGCAAGGGCACAACTGGGCGCTGCTGAAGAAAAAACGCGATGCCTATGTTCATCGACTGAATGGAATCTACGCAGGCAATCTGGAAAAAAAATCAATTACCCATATAGCCCGGCGAGCACGGTTGAATGGCTGCAACAGTGTTGTTGCAGATGATGAAGAGTTTCTGGCAAAACACATTGTGATTGCCACGGGTGGTTACCCGATGGTGCCGAGTCTGCCTGGTGCTGAGCTTGGCATTACATCAGATGATTTTTTCGAGCTTGATCGATGCCCTCAATCAATAGCCATTGTCGGCGGCGGTTATATCGCAGTGGAGCTCGCCGGCATGCTGCATGCGTTGGGGGCGGCGGTTACCCTGTTCATTCGTTACGGGCACGTGGTACGCAGCTATGAGCGCATGCTGGGTGAGACGCTGGTGCAGGCAATGCAAACTGACGGCATCGATGTTGTGACGGGCTGTGCGCCGGAAGCGCTGGAGCAAACAGATAATGGCCTGATGCTGAGCTCCGCGAATGGCAGTACATACGACGGTTTTGAGCAACTGCTATGGGCGATTGGGCGTACGCCCTCCAGCCAGGACCTGGGTTTGGATAGCGCCGGCATTACGCCTGATGAATTCGGCTATATCAGTACCGATCACTACCAGAATACCTCGGTGGCGGGTCTGTATGCGATCGGCGATGTCACGGGCAGAGCGGCGCTCACGCCGGTCGCCATTGCGGCTGGTCGAAGGCTCGCTGATCGCCTGTTTGGCGGCATGGCTGACAGGCACCTGGACTATGAATGCATTCCGACGGTCATATTCAGTCACCCGCCCATAGGAACCGTCGGGCTGAGCGAACAGGAGGCCAAAGACAAATACGGGGATTCGGTCGCGGTGTATGAGTCTTCGTTTGTACCTCTCTATTACTCGATGTCCGATCAAAAACCAAATACGACCATGAAACTGATAACGTTGGGCGACGAGGAAAAGGTAATCGGTTGCCATGTCATCGGCGATGGCGCAGACGAAATGATGCAGGGCTTCGCCGTGGCGATCCGGATGGGCGCATGCAAATCCGATTTTGACAATACGGTTGCCATACACCCGACCAGCGCGGAAGAACTGGTTACGATGCGATGAGCGTTGAAGAGTACCTGGATTACAAGCCGCAAATCGGCGAGCGCGTTTTTATTCACGACAGTGCCATCGTGATTGGCCAGGTGACGATATCGGATGATGCGTCCTTGTGGCCATATGTTGTCGTGCGTGGCGACGTCAACAGCATTTCCATTGGTGCCCGCAGCAATATCCAGGATGGCAGCGTATTGCATGTCACTCATGATGGCCCGTATACCGAGGGCGGCATACCGCTGGCTATCGGCGAGGATGTAACGGTGGGTCAGAAGTCCATGCTGCATGCATGCGAGATCGGAAATCGCTGTCTGTTCGGAATGTCGGCAGTCGTCATGGATGCCGCGATCATCAGTGACGATGTATTCCTGGCCGCGGGTAGCCTTGTACCGCCAGGAAAAGAACTAATGGCCGCGTCTTTGTATCGCGGCAACCCGGTAAAAAGAATCAGGAGCCTTACAAAGGCCGATCTTGAAATGCTGCGTTACTCGGCCGCGCATTATGTGCGGCTGAAGGACAGATACCTTGCTGCCTAGTTGGCGATCGCCATCATCACTTGCTGTATATCCGGCCTGATGCCACGCCAGATGAAAAACGATTCCGCCGCCTGTTCGGCGAGCATACCCCAGCCCTTGACGACCGTAGACGCGCCATTGAGTTGCGCCCAGTCGGAAAACGGTGTCGCCTGACGCGAATAACTCATGTCATAGCAGGTAGTGTCGCGGGAAATGATGGTTCCCGGGACATCCGGCATGCGGCCTTGCAGGCTTGCCGAGGTCGCATTGATGACCAGATCAAAAATTCTGCCATCCAGATCATCAAACGAACAGGCCTCAATACCCTCGTCGCGCCCGCTGCGCTTGACCAGCTCCTCGGCTCTTTCCGGGGTACGATTGGCAATGGTCAATATGCCCGGCTCAAACTCCAGCAGCGGATCGATGACACCGCGCACCGCACCACCGGCACCCAGTATCAAAATACGTTTTCCGGCAAGATCGAGGTTCAGGTTGCTGCTCAGATCGCGGGCCAGGCCGGCGCCATCGGTATTGTCTCCGCGCAAACGGCCTTCTTCGTTGACACTGAGTGTATTGACCGCGCCGGCGGATCGAGCCCTGGGGCTGATATCCTCCGCTATTTCATATGCAACGGTCTTGTACGGCACCGTGATATTCAAACCCAGGCCGCCATACTCAAAAAACTGGTTCAGTTTTTGTTTGAATTGATCAGGTCCAACGTCGTACAGGCGGTACTCCATGTCCTGATTGGTTTGCTTTGCAAACAGGCCATGAATAAACGGCGACCAGCTGTGTTTTACCGGATGGCCAAATAATCCATATCGATCAGTCATGCTTCAGTTATCCGCTGCCAAACATTGCTCTGAGCACGTAGAAAAATACGATTGCAAGTATACCGCCTGCGGGGATGGTTACGATCCATGATAGGAAAATTTTTCCCACGACGCTCAAATTAATAGCCGTAATACCGCGCGCCAGACCAACCCCGAGCACCGCCCCCACCAGTGTATGAGTGGTGGATATCGGCATACCGTTTCCTGATGCTATGACAATTGTTGATGCGGCAGCCAGTTCGGCCGCAAAACCGCGGCTGGGAGTGAGGTGCGTGATCCGTTTGCCGACTGTTGCGATCACCCGCACGCCATAGGTTGCAAGCCCCGCAACGATCCCCATGCCACCCAGCAAAAGTATCCAGGGAGAAAGCACCGCGTCTTGTTCAACAATACCGCTTTGCGCGATGCTGACCACTGCTGCTACCGGACCGATTGCATTTGCAACATCATTTGAGCCATGCGCAAATGCCATGCCGCAAGCGGTCACAATCATCAGGACGCCAAAAACTTTTTCCACCGTATGGTAGTGAAATGCCTTTTCGGCCTTTTTGTCCACTCGAATGCGGCCGATAAAGAATTTGCCAATCAATGCGATGATGACGCCAAACACCGCTGCGAGCATGTACGCCTGGGATCTGGACACATCGAGACCCACGTGTGTCAAACCTTTGAACAAGGTAACAAGTGTAATCGTGAAGCCAGCGAAAAACATGTAAATCGGAACGTACTTTTTTGCCCTCTCCAGCGGATCATCTCGCTCAAGAATCAACCACTGCACACTTGAGAAAATAAAGTATGAAATAAACCCGGCCGTCAATGGTGAGATCACCCAGCTCAGCACTATGTTTCCGACCTTGTCCCATAGCACGGCGTCAATACCGATGCCCACCGCCGCAAAACCGACGATCGCGCCCACGATCGAGTGAGTGGTAGATACCGGCCAGCCGCGGCTCGATGCAATAAATAACCAGACTCCGGCCGCCAGCAACGCAGCCAGCATTCCAAATATGAGTAACTCCGGTTTGTCGGCCACCAGCTCGGCATCGATGATCCCCTTTCGAATCGTCGATGTGACTTCGCCGCCGGCCAGAACCGCACCGGCGAACTCGAATATGGCGGCGACCAGAATCGCCTGTTTTATGGTCAGCGCGCCCGAGCCTACCGAAGTAGCCATGGCATTGGCGACGTCATTGGCACCAATACCCCAGGCCATGAACAAACCAAACACGGCCGCAAGACTCAGGTATACAAGGTAATGGTCCATGTGCTGATCCTAGTGCGACAAAAGCAGTTCGAGACGGCGACCCACGCGTTCGGCATAGTCGCCGATATCGCCTGTTAACTCGATCACCTTGTACAGGAACATGACATGGACAGGAGGCAGGTCGTCCTCCAGGCCAAACAATACGCCGCGTACATTGGCCTGCATGCTGTCAGTTTCAGACTCCAGTCGATCCAGTTTGCTTATCAGGGATTCGACCAGATCGACCTCGGCGCCGCGGAAACCGGTTTCGAATAATTCGTCCAGCTCTCTTACACTGCGCCGCGCCTGCCGGACCGCTTTGACAGTGCAGGCGACGTAGTCCAGGAATGGCTGGGCCAGTTGATCCGGCAACTCCATGTTGCGCCCTATGATAAGCCCGGATACGTCGCGAGCACGATTTGCAATACGATCCTGAACGAGCAACAACTGAAGCAGATCTTCCCTGGGCACCGGCATGAACAGGCTTTTTGGCAATTGGCCGCGTATCTCCTGCTTGAGGTCATCGGCTTCGTTTTCCAGCTCGGATATTTTGTCCCGGGATTGCTGTACGCGATCCCAGTCTTTTTGTGTAACGGCTTCGAAAAAAGGAATAAGCTCTTTTGCGCACCGGTAACATTTATCCATATGCGCCTGCAATGGAGCCACCGGTGATGATCCGAAGATCCCGGAAAAATAATTGCTCATACTCACTCCCTTAGGTGAAAACAACTATTTGCTTTGTTCTTTTATCCATTTTGCCGCATCCAATGCAAAATAGGTCAGGATTGCATCCGCACCGGCGCGCTTGATTGCGACCAGCGATTCGAGTACCACCTGTTTTTCATCCAGCCAGCCATTCTGGCTGGCGGCCTTGATCATCGCGTATTCGCCGCTGACCTGGTAGACAAAGGTGGGGACAGCAAACTGATCTTTCACACGACGCACGATGTCCAGGTATGGCAGCCCGGGCTTGACCATGACCATATCGGCGCCCTCTGCCAGATCAAGCGCAACTTCGCGCATGGCTTCATCGCTGTTTGCCGGATCCATTTGATAGCTGCTTTTGTCACCGGTACCCAGATATGTACTGGATCCGACCGCATCGCGAAACGGGCCATACCAGGCCGATGCGTATTTTGCTGAGTAGGCCAGTATGCGTGTATCGGTGTAACCGCAGCGCTCGAGTTCGACTCGTATGGCCCCGATGCGTCCATCCATCATGTCAGATGGCGCAACAACCTGGGCGCCGGCTTCCGCGTGTGACAAGGCCTGTTTTGCCAGGATCTCCACGGTTTCGTCATTGAGGACATGTCCGCTGTCATCGATAACACCGTCCTGGCCATGAGTCGTAAAGGGGTCCAGCGCGACATCGGTAATAATCCCGATCTCGGGAACACTGCTTTTCAGTGCGCGTACCGCGCGCTGCGCAAGACCATCGGGATTCCATGCCTCGCGACCATCGGCAGATTTCCTGTCATCACCCACGACCGGAAATAGCGCAATCGCCGGCACACCGGCAGTCAGCAGCATGTTCGCCTCGCGTTCCAGCTCATCGATGCTGAGACGTACGACATCCGGCATTGATGCTATGGGTTCGCGCGCGCCGCTACCCTCACATATGAATAAAGGCGCTATCAGGTCGGCTGCAGTCAATGTGTTTTCGCGCATCAGATCACGTGAAAATGGGTCGCGCCGCATACGCCTCATCCGGGTTTTGGGGAACCCGGCAACATCCTGTTCGGTCATAGGGCTATCTCGTTACCATCCATATAGGGTAGATTTTGGCCTCATTGCCTCTGCCTGTCCAAAAGACGGGGGCAATGATTGTAATAAATCCACATACAACCCGGTCTAATCCCATGAAACAGGACAATCCCGAGGATCAAAAACGGCGAGATTTCGACGCTTTGGCCCGGGAATTGCGCACGGATTTGTTCCGATACGCGTTCTGGCTCGCCAGGGATGCGCAGGTCGCTGATGACCTGGTCCAGGAAACACTGCTGAGAGCATGGCGGTCCCTGGACAGCCTCAGGGATCAGAAGGTGGCCAAACAATGGCTGCTGACGATCCTGAGACGAGAGCATGCCCGGTTATATGAGCGAAAGAAGCTGCCGACCCAGGACGTAGATGATCTGAGCGGTGGCGACCAGGCTCTACTGACGCGCAGCGTCAGGCCAGAAGTGTTCGATGTGCGCAGGGAACTGTTCAGGCTGGATGACGAGTATCGCGAACCGTTGGTGCTGCAGGTTCTGATGGGCTACAGCACAAACGAGATTGCTGAGATTCTCGAGATAAAGCCCGGTGCAGTTCTGACACGCCTGTTTCGTGCAAGGAAAAAGCTCAAAAGGCAATTGGGCGAGGATGAAGATTTCTAAGACCGATTGCCGAAGTGGTGAACATGATGGAATGTCTTGAATATCGAAGAATCTGTGGAGCCGATCCGCACAATGACGACCCTGTTTTCGTAGCACACGAGCAGGATTGTCAGGCGTGCGCCGGCTATGCAGAAAAGATTCGGGCATTCGACAAGGTCATTGCTGAGGCGTTGAGAGTGGATGTTCCGGACAGTGATGTCAGCCGTCAGGCTGTACCGTCTCCGGATTCTGAAGTCCGCAGTTGGCACCGGCCCATGTGGCTGGGGTTGGCTGCTAGCCTGCTAATGACGGTGGGTGTTGCTACCGGAGTGTGGCTCTCGACGTCCCAGCAATCTATTGCAGAGAGCGTGATCGCGCATATGAGTCATGAGGATTTTGCGATGGTGGCGACTGATCAAAGGCTGCCAATAGCCAGTGTTCAGAAAGTCATGAATCGCTCGGGTGCCTCGATAGACCAGAACCTTGCGGCGGTCAGCTATGCGAGATCCTGCTTTTTCAGAGGAAGATTCGTGCCGCATCTCGTGGTCCAGGGTGAATACGGTCCGGTTACCGTGATGATATTGCCAAATGTGCATGTCGAGAGCGCGACGCGTTTTGAAGAAGACGGTTATAAGGGCACTTTGCTGCCATCGGGTGAGGGCAGCATCGCCATCATCAGTAGCGATGATATTTTCTCAGAAGACGTAGAGAACACGATTTCAAAAGCTGTGGAGTGGCGTACCTAAAAACGCGTTACCCACTAATTCACTGTTCGGCCCGTTGGGGCTAACTACCTAGGAGACATAAAATGTCCAAGAAAGACACGATGAAACCATTGGCACTCGCAATTAGCGTCGCGCTGGCAGGTTCATTTGTGGCTGCCTCAACGGCCAGCGCAGATGTCAGCCCGTTCTCGATGCAAAATCTTAGCAGCGGTTACATGGCTGCTGATGCCGGCGAAGGCAAATGTGGCGGCGACAAAGGCGAAGAAGGCAAGTGTGGCGGCGACAAGGGCGAAGAAGGCAAATGTGGCGGCGACAAAGGCGAAGAAGGCAAGTGTGGCGGCGACAAGG
>CBDUSC010000020.1:0-12071 GCA_965369735.1 uncultured bacterium | reverse complement strand
CAGCTGTTGTAAACGATACTGGTCAGCGGGTCGGGTAATTCCTGCTGCCAGGGCTGTTTTGCGCCCCGCCCATCGAGAAAGGTTTGCGTCAGGTACGGGTGGAGCACAATATCCCCGTCACCCTGAAAACTCGCCTGAACACTGCCAGCGTCTTGCAACACGGTCGGGCTCATTGAAATCTCTGCCTGCGCCCGCGGCTGGTTCAATGCCCAAACTCCAGAGCGCAAAGCATTCTCCCAGAATTGATCAAAACCATCTGCGCCCGGTTCCGCCGCACCATAGATTTGCTGCCACGAATGGCGCACATAATCTTCCATCGTGGTCCACGGCAAAACAGCGGGTAGCTCACCACCAATCTGGCGTGCAAGATCCAGCACGATGTCACCCACGGATCGCGTGTTGAATACCCGGGATGTCACGGGTTGCGAGATTGTGGCCGTCGGCATTCCAATACCCGGTTCGGGCATGTCATCACCCCAGCTTTCGAGGTATACATCCGTTGGCAGGATGATATCGGCCATTGCCGTCGTCTCATCCATGAAGCTCGACATGGCAACGATCATTTCGACATTGCCCATCGCGTCTTTGATACCAGCTGCGGGCGGCAAGTTGAAGACGGGATTGCTGCCGTTGATCAGCAGCACTTCGACGTCACCACTATTCATTGCCGCTGCAAATTCAATCATGCGCGAATAATCTGCCTGCCGCGCTACGCTCTGACGACTGATTGCAGCGTCCGGGTTGAATAGCACACCGCCGGGCTTGCCGATATTGCCCGCTACGTAGTTGAGCACGTTTACCGCAACCAGGGTGGCAACACCGTTAGTGCCTTCCGATGCGGGCCCGCCGCCGAGCGCCAGGCTGGCGTCGGCATCGGCAAAGGCTTGTGCCAGCGATCTGATACGTGCAGCGTCTACGCCTGTGGCTGCCGCAACCGCATCGGGTGTGTAATTCGCCAGTACCCCGGCCCATGCGTCGCGGTCGGCGCCGGCGTAAGCCTGGCTGGCAACGATATGCTGCGCCATCGCCAGCGCAAGCTGCGCCTCGCTGCCGCTCATCGCGGGGACCCATTCATCGGCTGATGCACCCGACAGTGACATGCGCGGTTCTATTTGCACCGTGTGGCCGCGGCGAGGATTATCGCCTTGGCGGCCCTGGCGCATATGTCCATATGCAACGCTGTATTGAGTCGGTGATAGCCAGGTACCCAGATAATCGGCGCCAAATGACACCAGGTAATCAGTATTGGCAATGTCGTACAACGGCAGTAACGATTCGCCAAAGCAAATCCGGTTCGCCGTGTATAGATTGTGCGGATGGGTATAGTCATATTGCAGATAGCTCTGCGAACCCAGTTCGCGCATAAAGCGTGCGAACAATACATCCAGATGACCACGTGTTGTGCCGGCCAGAAGATGCACACGATTGCCCGTGTCCTGGATTTTCATGCTGCCCCGACGCACAGACACGGTGGTCATCGCTTCGTCCCAGGAGATTTCCTCGTACTCACCGGATCCACGCTCGCCGGTCAGCTTCAAGGGTTGGCGCAGCCTGTCGGGGTTGTAAAGCGCATTGAGACCAGACTGACCCAGCGAACACAACCGTCCATGATTGATTGGGTGAACGGCGTTGCCTTCAATTTTTTTGGCGCGCCCTTCACGTATGCGCACTGATATGCCGCAACCCGCTGAACATTGACCGCAGGCCGTGTTGTACCAGGTAGCAATTCCGGGCGCCCAGTCTTCCGGCGGTATGACCTGAGGGATGAGGAATTCAACCGGCTTCCTGACTGCTTCGCCGTAGAGCAGGCCCGCACCGGCGCCTGCCCCACCGGCGCCTATGTACTTCAAAAAGTCTCTACGACTGACGTTTGCCATTACAACACCTGTATCCGGACCTCATTGGCCGGCGTAATCAAAACCTGGCGCGCCATGATCCACCCTGTACGCGTTCTACTTGTGGCAGGTCCAGCAATCGCGTCCATGCTCAACCTCTCGCTCCGTGTGACAACTCACGCACCACGGCATCTTCAATGACTCCTGGCGTTCGACCCTGTCCATAGTTTCGATCGCTCCGTGGCACTCCTCACATTCAATACCCGCCTTGATGTGCCGTTTGTGAGTGAAATGCACGAAATCGGGGACGTCGTGAACCTTGATCCAGGGTATGGGCTGGCGTTCATCCCAGTAACTGAAAATCTTCTGGACCTCGGGTTTGTCCGCTGCAATGGTGCGATGACATCCCACACATTTGCTGACACTCGGAACGCCGGCCGATGGTGATCGATCCGCGTAGGCATGACACATCATGCACGGAATCTCGTTGTCGCCGGCGTGGACCCGGTGGCTGAATTCTATGGGTTGTACGGGAGCGGCGTCGGAGTAGATGGTGCCGTGGATTACAGCGCCCAGTAAAAAGGAGATCAAACCGACGAGAGCGATCATTGTCGGTTTTGTAAATGTTTTCAGTGCGTCAAGTACTGATACCGACATACACCCGTCCCGTTTTGATGCGCGATTGTGCACATAACTCGGGTCACAATTCAAATCCTTTGAAAATGGTGACCGTGCTCACTCAGGTGCTGCTCATCAGATACAAATCCGGACCATCCATGGTGTTGTCATCCAACCGGACCCGGGTCCTGTAGGTGCCCGGCTCAGGAAAAACGAGATTGTTCAGCGGGAACACAAGGTGGGTACGAGGCGGCGGCCGGGTATGGTCACGCGCGTCAACATCCGTATGCCCGTCGATGGTAAATATGGACTGCCCACCCGGATCGGTGATCTCGATCCTGAATTCCCGACGGCCCACGGCATCCCGATCCCATTCGATCAGACCAGCCAGTACAAGATAATCCTGGCGCGCGGGAAAACCCGGTGCGTAGAGCTCATTGAAGATGCCGCAGGTATCGAGTTTGCCATCCGATCGTGTATCGGCGCGTTCGCAAAAAACCAGGGTTAGCCGCATATGTCCATATTCTGAATCGAAGTTTCGCCATCGATGGCGCGGGGGATATTAGCACGCCGGGCGACACGCGGATCATGCCACCCGGTCATTCTGAGACTTGAACCGCCGCAGCGAGTCGGGTAGCGTGTGACGCTGCCGGCCTACGGGTACAACCTGAACAATTACAGAGGCAAATCAGGTGGAGACAGTATTATGAAAAAAACCTTATTGAATGGAATCATGCTCGTGACGGCATTGTTCGCGGCAATCGGCGCACAAGCCGCCGGTGACGCCGAGAAAGGCAAGGCGTTGTTCGCGATATGTTCAGCCTGTCATGGTGCAAATGGAGAAGGCAACCTGCTCCTGAATGCGCCGGCCAATGCCGGTCAGGATGAATGGTATGTCATTCGCCAGCTCAACAATTTCCGCGATGGCACGCGCGGCGCTGACCCAAAAGACACCTACGGCGCACAAATGCGGCCAATGGCAATGCAGCTTGCTGATGAGCAGGCGGTACTGGACGTTTCTGCGTATGTTGCCAGCTTGCCGTTGGTATCAATCACCCAGACGATAGATGGCAATCCAGAGGCCGGCAAAGCGGCATACGCGCCGTGCGTGGCCTGTCATGGCGCGAATGGCGAGGGCAACAAGTCGCTGAATGCGCCACGCCTGTCCGGTCAGCATGACTGGTTTGTTGTACGCCAGCTCAATAACTTCAAAGCAGGCATTCGCGGCACACACGCCAAAGACATTTATGGTCAGCAGATGAGACCAATGGCGCAGATACTGGCGACCGATCAGCAGGTCAATGACGTTGCGGCCTATATCGCGACGCTTGAATAACCAATAAAAACAATAAAATACGACTGGCCCGACAGGTGTAAACCGGTCGGGCCTTTTTAGTACCATGCCAAACGGCGCATATGGCAGTGACAATCAGCCTGCTACATCCGGCGTGTGAGCGTGTCATATTGACCAATACGATGGCGACAGGGTGGGTAGCTTCTCGCTCAACCTCGCTGCGCCATCCCTGGCTCCGCTCACATCGGCAGTAACTTCGCTACGCTGTCCCTGCTTCGCTCGTTACTGACGACGCTCGAACCTACCCACCCTGTCGCCACCGTGCAGGCCACTGTGCCAGCGCTTGGTGGCAGCGACTCGGTTATTCGAGGTGTGCGAGTGTGTTATATGGCTTCTCGCGAGCTTGCTTTTTGCGAGCGAAAGGCATGTGACACGCTCACACACCGGATGTAGCTGGTTTGTTGCCAATGATCTGGCGTGTGTGAGCCGCGTTGCTTTATACGTAGTCGCTGGCAGCGGGCCCGATCTTCCGATAGAGCTCACGCCAGCGCCGGCCGGCAATGAACTCTTTCAGGGTCGCGGATTCGGTCTCCAGCTCAGCGATACGTGTTTTGACGACATCGCCAATACTGATAATGCCGACAACATTATCGCCATCCATCACCGGCAAGTGACGGATTCGTCTATCCGTCATACACGCCATGACCAGGACCATATTATCGCCCGGTGCACAGACAATGACCTTGTGAGTCATGATGTCGCTGACCGGGTGCTCCAGAATGTCCGGACCGGCATCAGCGAGCCCGCGGACGATATCTCGTTCTGACACCATGCCGGCAATATCGCCATCGGGATCGACGACCAGCGCGCTACCCATTTTTTTGTCTCGCAGAATGGTCGCGACTTCTTTTATCGGGATATCCGGCAAGACCGTGTATACATCGTGGCCCTTTTTTTTCAGAATCGTATCCACAGTGACTTTGTAAACCCATTCGCGACTGTGGATAACCTTGACCCACGAGTCCATGAGCTCATCGCAAAGAAGCTGGAACTGCCGCTTGAACTGAAATCGATCGAGAATCTGGCCTATGACACCATAGCGCGGCGTGTAATCGAAACGCATCCAAACAAGGACGCTATCGGAATACTCCTTCATGCCCCAGGTGTATTCCATTTTCTCGAACGCAAATGCGAAATTACCTTCATCGACCCGCATCGTATAACTGCGGTTTTCCTGCCAGTCGATACACTCCTCTTCCCACCAGCGGCCGCGGGAGTCATGCAAACGCCGCCTCAGACCCTTGCCCTCGCCCTCGAGAATCTCCACACGAGCGACATGCGGTGCCGTCTGGGCCAGTCCGGACATATCCGAAATAACTTTCCAGATGACGTCAGCGTGAGCCTTGATCCGTCTTCTGAGCTTGATTACAGCCATATAGTTTCCCGGCGAGGCGTGCTGCCATTACACTACCATCGCACAGACCATGTTATACCATGTACGGTTCAGGCTAGCAGTCAACGAGTCAAGATGTCATCATTCGCCCTTAAAAAAAAACGGCAATATTTCTTCAGACCGGAGTTCCGAGGCATGCTGAGACGTTTCACCCCGATCCCGCTACGGATCGCTGCTGGCATGAGTTTGTTTTTTTCATCCCAACCTGGCGCGTGGGCGGGCTGGGAGCTGGATTTGCTAAAAGGCACAACGAAGCTCAGTCAATCCATACTCAGTCTGGACCACCTGATTTTTTTCGTTTGCGTGGCAATCGCCTTTACCGTTTTTGGGGCGATACTCTATTCGATTTTTTCGTTTAGAAAATCCAGGGGTGCGGAGCTGGCGAATTTCCATCGCAGCATCAAAACGGAAATCGCATGGACCGTCATACCGTTTTTGATCGTGATCGGAATGACCATACCCTCTGCGAAAGAAGTCGTCAGGATCGAAGACGTCAGCCAGCCAGACATGTCGGCAGAGACCACTCCCAACCAGCGGCAGTGGCAGCACGAGCATTTTGGCGAAGGCGACAGCTATTACAGCAATGAGACAGACCGGCGGGGCGACGATGCGGTATCGGCCAAGCTGGAAACACTCGATCAGCTGGACAATTGAATTGTGAACAAAACACTGCTTGAGAGACCACCATGTCTTTAGTCGCCAGATTCCTGATTGGCATGGCTGGAAAAGCTGCCGCGAATCGTTTTGAGCGGGCGACAATCAACCCCGCCGCTGCCCAGCATGACAAGCTGATGCAGATCGTTGAAGCCAACAAGAACACGGAATACGGCCGCAAATACAATTTCGACTCGATCAAAAATATCGATGACTGGAGAAAATTGGTCCCGGTAATCGATTATGAGGACATACGCGAATACATGGACCGCATTGTCCGTGGCGAAAAAAACATTCTCACGGCCGAAGACCCGGTTATGTTTGCCCAGACCTCCGGCACCACCGGCGATGCAAAATACATCCCGGTAACACCAACGGGTCAGGGGCGCGACCACTCGGATCAGATGCGCACGTGGATATATCACGCCACCAAAATGCACCCGAGCATGTTCAAGGGCCAGGTTGTGTCGCTGGTTTCACCCGCGATCGAGGGTTACACCGAATCCGGAATCCCGTTCGGATCGACCAGTGGTCACATATACAAAAACATGCCGGGCGTCGTTCGAAAAACCTATGCCATACCCTACGAGGTTTTCCTGATCGAGGATTATCGCGCCAAGTACTACACGTTGATGCGCATCGGCCTCGGGTCGAACATTTCATTTGTCGGTACCGCCAATCCATCATCGATTATCAAGATGTGCGAAACCGCCGATAAATACGCGGACGAGCTATTGCAAGACCTTCGCGACGGCACCCTGTCTGCAACCCTGGATATCGACCCGGAACTGAGGTCGACGATTGAAGCTGTACTGAACCGCGATCCAGCCAGGGCTGACGCGTTCGAGAAGGCGCGCGAAAAGCGCGGCGGAAAGCTTTTACCGGCGGATTACTGGCCAAACCTTTCCATTATTGGCTGCTGGAAGGGCGGCACCGTCGGCGCATATATCGACCGCTTCCCGGAATGGTTCGACCCGGACAAAACCGGCATGGTGCCGATACGCGATTGGGGGTTTTTATCATCGGAAGCACGCTGCTCTATTCCGCTGAGCGATCATGGCTCGGCGGGCGTGCTCACTGTCGCGACCAATGTGTACGAGTTTGTACCAGTGAATGAAGTCGAGGAAAACCCCAACGACCAAAGCAAGTGGACATACCTGGACCCAAACGAAGTTGTACCGGGCCAGGAGTACTACATCCTGTTCAGCACGGTCGACGGGTTGTACCGATATGACATCAATGATGTAGTCGAGATCATCGGCAAGTACAACAATACTCCCACCCTGGTGTTCAAACGCAAGGGTCGTGGCATGACCAATATTACCGGTGAGAAACTCAGCGTAAACCAGGTCATCGAAGCTTTTCGTCAAACATCTGAAGCCATGGACGTGGCGATTGATCACTTCAAGGCCGAGGCCGATCTCGAAAATTCCCGGTACGTTTTCATGGTTGAATCGTCCGCTCTTCCGGAGGAAAAACGACTTGATCTGTTGCAATCGCTGGACACGCGTCTCAGCGAGCTCAATATCGAATACAAATCAAAACGCGCTAGCATGCGTCTGAATGCGCCGGCGCTGCATATCATGAAGGCCGGATGGTATGACCGCAAAAAAGAGGAACTCATTGCGGATGGCAAGCGCATCTTCCAGGCAAAAACGGTGTTGCTCGATTCCAAGGAAAAGTTCAAGGAAGATTCGGAAAACCTCGAAGCCAGGATTCAGCTCGAAGATTGATGGGTTGGACTGCGATGCTGGATTCAAACCGCTGGCGCCTGATTTTTCTCCTGGCCCTCATCCTTCTGACCAGCACATATTTTCTGTATACGCCGGATCTGACGGGTGAATTATCGATAGACGACCCTAGATTCTCAGCGGAGCTACCAAAACTGGATTTCCCGGTTGCGCCCAGCATTGTCCGGTTTGTATCAAAATCAGCCAACAATGCGGTCTGCTTTGGCCTGGTGATCAAGGCACCCGACGGGGTCCCCGAAGATATATTCAACCTGACGCGTTATAACCCCCGACTGGGATCGACCCTGGAGTCGTTTACCAACTCCGCGGGATTCGAAATTGCAGCAGAATTGTACGAGTCCGGTAGCTGGGCGCAGCAAGCAGAACTGGTAGAAACAATCCTGACGGGAGAACTGGCCGACCGGATACTTGCACCGGTAGATGCGTCTTTGCGCCAATTGTCCGAGTCCGATCGATATGTAGTGGGCGTCGGTTTCAATTACCTGTCGCATCGCGAGGAGACAGATAGCGACGCAGACAAATTCGCTTTTGCAAAACCGGTAATTCCGACCGGCGCATACGCGCCGCTGACGATCGATATCGGGCAGCAACCATTGATCGACTACGAGGCCGAGATTGGTTTTGTTCTGCTCGCGGACTTTGATCTCAGCCAGCCGATCGATGCGGAGTGGTTCTGGAATAATGTCGCCTTTTTTACGGCAAACGACGTCACCGACCGAAGACCCATTGTTCTGGATGGTGACCAGGGATTCACGCGCGGCAAAACGGGCGCCGGCTTCCTGCCGGTTGGGCCATGGCTGGTACACGGGCGGCACCTCAAGGCGCTTACCAAAAACGATGACGATATGACGCTACGGCTGTGGCTGAGGATCGAGGAAAGCATCGATCAGATGCCAATGTTTCGCCAGAACTCGAACACGAGCAGGATGATACGCGGACCGCGCGAGATTCTGGCAATGCTGCCGGATATCCATGCGGTCAGCTCCCGCACCGACAGCAGCGGCAAAGTCTGGGATATCGCAAAAAAGGATAATACCGGGATATCTCTGCCATTCGGTTCGATTCTGCTTAGCGGCACACCGCATGGCACGGCAATCGAGGCGCCCGACGGTTTCGACCGTTTGCGGCTGATAACCCGCGGCCGGTTTTCCTCATCTCTTGCCCGCGACGTATTTGTCGGCCACCTGGTACGCTACCGCAAGGAAATGGGTTATCTCAGCGAGGGTGATATCGTGGAGACCGGTGTAGAAGTGCTGGGGGTGCAGCGCTGGGTGGTTCAGCAATAAGACTTCCCTAGTTCGTTTTTTCCAGCTCTGCAGCGACTTCGTCATACATGCGCTGTGTTTTCGCAAGCTCCTTTTTTGTCAGGTTGAATGGATTGCGAGATGTACCGGCTGTTATCAATATATAATTCAGCAGCTCGTGGGCACGATAATACTCGCCTTGCTCCAGCGCACTGCGCACTGATTCTGTGACGTAGCTGTACATGATTTCTTCGGCACGGGCATCGCGGCTGAAAAACGTCATGCCGGCAATGCTGTGTGCCAGCGTCGCGGTGAGTCTTTGTTTGGATTTCACGCGTTGCCCGGCCCCATCGCGAAAGCGCGTCAGCCTTTCCCGCTCATTCCGGGGCAACGCAGGATCAGTAAGCTGGCGGTTGTATTCATTGATATCGTCCTGCAGCTTGATCACCTCTGACTGAAGCGCATCAATTTCCTCATAGGTCATGGCGACCAGCACGTTGTCTATCGACGAGCTGACGCCAATACCGACAAGAGCAATCAGGGCCACCAGCGCCAGCGTACCCAGCACTGCGCTCATTGCAGGGCGTCGTTGATGCCAGCCCCATAATTTGTACAGCACACCGTATTTGATGGCCGTCACCGGCTGAAACTCGCGGAACGCACGAATATCCTGCGCCAGCTCGCCGGCATCCCGATAGCGTCTGTATGGATCCTTGTTCAGCGCCTTCATGCAAATTGCGGACAGGATTCGACTCGATCGCCGGTTCACCTTTCGCGGTTCATCAGGGTCGTGATATATCACCCCCTTCATCGATTCAGCCGCGCTGTCTTTTTTGAACGGCTGCACACCCGTCAGTATTTCGTACAGGATTGCGCCAAGAGTAAACACATCGCTTTGCCGGTCGCTATCAGCCGCCTTCCCCATGGCAAGTTCGGGTGACATATACGCCGGTGTACCCATCACTGCGCCAACGCGGGTACGCCCATCGCCGTCCGATTCTTCATCGCCCACTTGCTTGGATATACCCCAATCCATGACGTAAACCACGCCAAGTTCATCGATCATGATGTTGTCGGGTTTGAGATCCCGGTGGATGATGCCCTGGCGGTGTGCGGCAGCCATGGTCTGGCAGACCCGTTCAAAAATATCTACAAAGCCAAGCTGCACACGATGGTCCCTGAGATCATCCATGCTGCGCCTGTCCAGCCGATCTTCAAAGGTTTCTCCACGTACCCGTTTCATCGCCAGGTACAGTTGGCCACCGTCTATTTGGCCGGTTTCGTAAACAGGAATCGCGCCGGGGTGATCAAGCCGGCCCATGATGCGCGCTTCATCGCAAAACCGATCGGCAAAATCGGAGTCACCGGCCAGCTCGGGGCGTAAAATCTTGACCGCAACCTTGCGATCGAGATTGTGATCGGTCGCTTCATAGACCAGCGCCATACCGCCCTCGCCGATGAGGTCATCAAGCGTGTATCGCTTCGAATCAGCTGCCATCAACAACCTCGTGGCGTACGCTGTACCTGGCAAGCATATCATCGTCAACCGTAACACCAAGGCCGTCGCCCGTCGGCATCGATGGTGGCCTGCCACCGCGGCCAAAAGTCAGTTGCGGGTTCACAGGGTCTTCGCGCAACAACAGCAACCCAAAACAACCTTCTATATAGGTGACCTCGGCGACATCGGCAATGAGCGCCATCTGTGCTGCAGACAACAGCGATGATTCACCCACCTGGCAGCCTATCTGCACTTTGAGACCTGCTTTCAACGCTTCGCGACACCGGTTGCGGGCCGCAATCAACCCACCGCATTTGGAAATTCGCACATTGACGGCCGTGCAGGCACGTTGCTCAATGATTTTCCTCATCGATGCGGCATCGCTCAGGCTTTCGTCCACCATGATGTCCACATCACATCGCCGCACCAGATCTGCAAGACCCGCAAGATCACCGGCGGCAACGGGTTGTTCTATCGACTCGATGGCAAGCGGCTTCATTTCCTCAATTCTCAGAACCGCATCATCAACATTCCATGCCATGTTTGCATCAGCACGCAGATGTGCCGACGATCCGAAAATTCTGCGCGCCATGCTGATCGCGCTCAATGGCGTGTCACGATCGACTTTCAGCTTTATGCTCTTCAGGCCAAAAAGACGCATTTTCAATGCAGTCTTTGCCAGGGCCATACCGCGATCGCTGGATACCACGCCGCTGTATCGTAACGGTTGCGGGCGCACCGGCCAGCCGACATCACTTCTGCGCAGCACGGCCACGCCAAACGATTGCCCGAACGCATCCAGCAATGCGAGATCAACTGCGCTCCAGGCCGCCGTATGCGGCACCGTGGATTCTATCCAGCCAGCGGGCGCCGACCCATTGCAGTGCTCCAGAAAATCAGCCACCGCCTGCATGGATAAGAATGTCTGTCCAATCAGTTTTGGCAGGATGATTTGCTGCAACATATCGATAGCGCCGTCACGGCTCTCACCAGTCACGTACTCCCGTGGCAGGCATTCTCCGTAACCCGTATGACCATCGCTGGTGTCGCAGCGCAAGAACAGGCTGTATGAGCTCGAGCGTTCCGCCGCTGCATGTTTAAACGGTTTTTTGAACGGCAAATCCGTTGCAAATACCTCGAACCGCGAAATCTCAACCATTTTCTGTGCTCACGATGTTCATTCTGGCCGTTCGCTCTGCCGGGTCTCGAGACCGGCAATGTCACCCCGTCGACCCGAGATGAATCTGACGATGTCATCCACGACTTCATCACGGTCTTCTGTAAACATCAGGAAGTGTTTGTGCAACGGTCCGCCCGAGTAGTATTTGTAGTAACCGTTTTCCGTCCGCTCGTGGATATCATTCTCAAGTTTGCTGTTATCCATCATGACATCATCCCGCACCATCAGGAAAAATGCAGGAGTGTGGTAGCGGTTGTTGCGCTGGCTGCCATTCTTGCGATCCATCAGGCCGGTTTGCACATAGAATCGCTTGGTGACATCCCTGAGCGACACTGCATCATGACGTATTGCATCGAACCAGGGCCCCGGACCAATAAACCAGGCCGCACCGTTATCCCCATCGTGCGCTACCATCGGCAGTGGAAATCGCGTTTGCGCACCGCTGAGCAGCAGCCGGACAGTTGAAAACGGCAACGGCATCGACTCCTTGTTCTGGTATAACCCCGGCGTGGTAAAGATCGCCGACGCGACCATTTCGTCGCGC
>CBDUSC010000019.1:0-12088 GCA_965369735.1 uncultured bacterium | reverse complement strand
TGAGCAGGACGCGGAACAGGTTGATGCCCATCGTGCAGACGCCTTGTACCTTTTCAGGTTGATCGCCCTGTTTTGCCAATACCCACGGTTTTTCGTCATCCACGTAGCGGTTTGCCTTGTCCGCCAGCGCCATGACAGCGCGCATGGCACGAGAAAACTCACGCCGTTCGTAGTGCTCCGCAATTTGTTCCCCGGCTTCGACGAACTCCTTGTACAGATCCTCATTTGCAAGCGTTTCACTCAAGTGGCCATCAAATTGCTTTGTGATAAACCCCGCGCAGCGGCTGGCAATATTGACCAGCTTGCCGATCAGATCCGAGTTGACCCGCGCGACAAAATCATCGAGATTCAGATCGATGTCTTCGATACCCGAACCCAGTTTGGCTGCAAAATAATAACGAAGGTGTTCGGGGTTCAGGTGATCCAGATAGCACCGCGCGGTGATGAATGTGCCGCGGCGCTTGGACATTTTTTGACCATCAACGGTCAGAAAACCATGTACGTTGACGGCGGTTGGTGTGCGGAAATCTGCGGCGTACAGTACCGCCGGCCAGAACAAGGCGTGGAAATAAATAATGTCCTTGCCAATGAAATGATACAGCTCGGTTGTACTATCGGGTTTCCAGTACTCGTCAAAATCGATGCCTTTCCGTTCGCAATATTGCAAAAAGCTCGCCATGTATCCTACGGGCGCATCCAGCCACACATAAAAGAAACGGCCCGGTTCACCGGGGATTTCAAAACCGAAATAGGGCGCGTCGCGCGATATGTCCCAGTCGCGCAGGCCAGTCTCAAACCATTCCTCCAGTTTTGCGCGCACGGCATCATTGAGACGCCCGCTGCTGATCCAGGCGCTCAACATATCGGAGAAATGGGACAGGGTGAAAAACAGATGCTCGGAGTCCTTTTCCACCGGTGTGGTCCCGGATATCACCGAGCGGGGATTTTTCATCTCGATCGGGTTGTATGTTGCGCTACATACCTCGCAGCTGTCCCCATACTGATCTTCAGCGCCGCAGTTTGGACACTCACCACGCACATACCGATCAGGCAAAAACATGTTTTCCTGCTCGTCATAGGCCTGCTTGATTATTCGCCGCGCGATATGGCCGCCCTCATCAAGACGCTTGTAGATGGTTTCGACGAGCTCGCGATTTTCATCGGAGTGTGTTGTGTAGTAGTTGTCGAACCGGATATGGAAGTCCGAGAAATCACGCTCGTGCTCAGCGCCAACCCGCTCGATCAGTTCTTCGGCCGTGATTCCTTCTTCCCGCGCCTTGAGCATGATCGGCGTACCATGTGCATCGTCGGCGCAGACCAGGATGCAGTTGTTGCCACGCAGATTCTGAAATCGGACCCAGATATCGGTCTGTATATGTTCCAGCATATGGCCAATATGAATGCTCCCATTCGCGTATGGCAGGGCGCTGGAGACCAGGATTTTGCGGGGGCTTGCAGCCATGGGTTCTTTGATATGGGCGGCGGCTCAGGAGTCTTTGATTCTTTCGAACTTGTCTTTGTTGATGGCTTGCTGGTAAGCATCCATGCCACTGATCATCGCTTGTTCGTATAACTTCATCAATGAACTGTCCATGGTGCACATGCCGAACTGCGCGCCGCTTTGCATCGCATTTTCGAGCTGATCGAGTTTACCCTGGCGCAACAGGTTCGCGACCGCGGATGTATTGATCATGATTTCCAGCGCGGCCACGCGACCCTTGCCATCCTTGCGCCGGACCAGCTGCTGGGAAATGACGCCGCGCAGTGAGGTGGACAGCATGGTACGTATGTGATCCTGTTTATCCGCCGGGAAGCCGTGAACCAGTCGATCCACGGTTGGTGCTGCGCCGTTCGTGTGTAGCGTGCCCAATACCAGGATACCCATTTCGGCGGCGGTGACCGCAATGCTCATGGTTTCCAGATCACGCAGCTCACCCACCAGGATGACATCCGGATCCTCGCGTAATGCCGAGTGCAGCGCGTCCGCAAAACTCTTGCTGTGGACACCGACCTCTCGCTGGCTGATCAGGCAGCCCTTGCGTTGATGCACAAACTCGATCGGGTCTTCAATGGTCAGGATATGGCCTTTCAGGCGCTTGTTCATGGCATCGACCATCGCCGCCAGCGTTGTGGACTTGCCCGAGCCGGTTTTGCCGGTTACCAGGATCAGACCGGAATTGTGCTTGCAGATATCGGTAACAACCGCCGGCATTTTGAGATCAACCAGCGTTTTGGCTTCCGATGGTATTGCCCGGAATATTCCGCCCATACCGCCAAGGTGCCGGAATACATTGACCCGGAAACGCGCTACGTCTTCGATGGAGTACGCAAAGTCCGCGCCATCGAGATGCTCGAATTCCGCGCGTGCCCGTGGCGACATGATTTCATAGAGTTCCGAGTGAACCTCATCTGCGTCCAGAACATCTTCTGACAGTTTCTCAAGCAAGCCATATTGACGATATCGTGGCGGGTTGCTCGCGACGTAATGCAAGTCAGAACCGTCTTTCAAAATTACCTCGCGCAGATATTCGTTAATGCCTGGCACGAATTATCCTCACATTAGCCGGTTTGGTCATCCAGTTTTGGCAGCAGACCGGTGTCTGTGACAAATCGCTGGAACTGTTTTTTGTCGGTCGCAAAATGGATCGCGTGATCGGGATCAATTTCCTTGGCTCGAATGGCCTCAAGCAATGCCTGATCCATGAGTTGCATCCCCAACTCTTTGCCGGTTTGCAGCTGCGACGGTATCTGGTGCGTCTGATCGGTGGCGATTAACTTGCCGATGGCGCGGGTCATGATCATGATTTCCAGGATTGCCCGGCGCCCGCGTCCATCCGGTGTACGCACCAGCACCTGTGTAATGACCGCGTTCAGGCTTTGCGCCAAAAAGCTTTTTGTTTGCTCGCGCAACTCTGGTGGCAATGCATCGATCATGCGGTCGATGGTTTTGACCGCGCCGGTTGTGTGCAGTGTCCCGAGCACCAGGTGACCGGTTTCAGCAGCCGTCATGGCCATCGAGATGGTTTCTTCGTCGCGCAGCTCTCCGACCAGAATGATATCCGGGTCTTCGCGCATCGCCGAGCGTACACCGGCCGCAAAGCTGGGCAAATGCGTGCCGAGTTCGCGTTGTACCACCTGGGCTTTTTTGCTCTGGTGTACGAATTCTATGGGGTCTTCCAGGCTGACGATGTTAACTTTTCGCCGCTTGTTCAGATAATCGATCATGGCGGCAAGGGTGGTCGATTTTCCGGTACCGGTGGAGCCGGTCACCAGGACCATACCCTGGTGATGGTCGCACAGCTTGCGAACGATCGGCGGCACACCCAGGCTGTCGAGATCCGGTACCTCTGATGGGATAAACCTGAAAGTAGCGCCAATACCGGTATCCTTGCGATACAAATTGACTCTGAACCGGCCACCGTCCTCGCTGACATAGGAAAAATCCAGATCGTGGCCGTTCTCGAAGTGTTCGATCTGGTTTTCGGTCAGGATTTCAAAAAGATAGTTTTCAAGTTCGGTATCAGCAAGTTCGCGAAACTTGATCGGCAAAAGATCACCAAAGATGCGGAGCATCGGCGGCACACCTACCGCGAGATGCACATCGGAGCAACCCTGCTGGTAACCCAGCTTTAAAAAGGAATCGATGCGTGGCATTGAGTCAGATCTTTTCCAGGTAAGCTTCCAGGGTTTCCCGGAATTCGTCCATTGAACTGTAGCGTCCCATCTTATCGACTGACATGGACTTTTCAACCAGATCGCTCAATTCCGCCGGAATATCCTTGTTTACCTCTCGCACATTCGGGGCCTTGCCCTGCACATGCTGGTACATCACTGCCATATGATCGCCCTTGCTATAGGGCGGGATACCGCTCAGCATCTCGTAAAGAATGACACCTGTGCTGTAGATATCGGCTCGTATATCGACCTTTTTGCCCAGAATCTGCTCTGGTGCCATGTATTTTGGTGAGCCAATGACATAACCGGTCTTGGTCAATTGCGTATCGCCGCTGGACTGGGCCGCAGCAACGCCAAAGTCCACAATTTTCAACAGACCTTCTTCGTTAACCAGGATATTGGCCGGTTTGAGATCCCGGTGCACAATACCGACCTGGTGCGCCACCTCCATGCCTGTGCAGATATCGATGGCCCAGTTGATTGCTTTTTTGACATCCACCGGTTTTTCATCAACGACTTCACCACCCAAAGTATGCGACGGGAAGTACTCCATGGAGATGGCGTAGTGGCCACCCATATGCAGAAAATCATAGATTCTGATGACATTTTTATGGGTGATTTTTCGCGAGTACCTCAGCTCGTGTACAAACCGCTGCATCATTTCTTCATCGGAGGATACGTTCGGGTTCAGGAACTTGAGAATCAGGCGCTCATCGACAACGGTGTCTTCAACCAGGAGCACGGTACCGAACGCGCCTTTGCCGATCTGGTCGATAAACTTGTACCGGGTTTCAATGATATCTCCCGGTTTCAGTTTCGATATATCCAGTTTTTGCGATACCCTGGCCTCGGCTTCCGCCGCGGCAACAATCGCTGACACGTCTTCGCTGTCGATCAACAGGGTCTTTGCAGTCTCTGAAAACCGTTCGGCTTTTGCCGCGCTCGCGATCAGTGTAGGCGAGTATTTGTTGTCAATATTTTTGAGCGCGCGGTTGACCGCGCGAATAACTGTTGAATCAGCATTTTGCGTCGCGTTCGTCAGGTGGCCGCGTACGGTATCTGCTCGTGCCTCATCGGTCAGCTTTGCCAGGGCATTGATAGTTTCGACCTTGATGTCTTTTTCGGGTCGGTTCAACAGCGGCAGGATGTCGCTGATTATTTTGTGGTTACCCAATTTTCCCAGTGCGCGAACGATCACCGGCATGGCTTTATGATCGCCCTTTGTCATCTCGACAAGCGCGGGAACCGCTTTTTTGCTGCCGATTTCCGCCAGCGCGTCCACCGCACGCTCGCTGACCCACCAATCGGGGTCCTTTGTCGCCTCGATAAGATGGTCCACCGCCTTCGGGTGCTTGGTGATATTCAGTATCTCGATCGCCGCGCGGAGAATGTCGTCGTCCTTGTCGCTGACCAGCTTGATGACCGCATCCACAACATTTTCACCGCCGATCTTGCCCAACGCGTCTGAAGCGCGTGATCGTACCCACCAGTCCTCATCCGATATGACTTCGAGTAAATCCTTGATCGAGTTCTCATCGCCGATCTCGTTGAGCACTTCCACCGCAGCGCGACGCGCATACTCCGATTCGTCCTTGAGCACTTCAACCAGGTGTTTGACCGTATCCGGGTGATTTTGCGCGATAACCAGGTCCACTGCTTTGTTTGCAACTTCCATTTCCGGGTCGCTCAAGAGCGAACACAGCAGGGTGATATCGATATTGCCCTCCATACGTCCAAGCGCATTCAGTGCAGCCTGGCGAACCATTTTGTTGTTATCCGAAAGCTGGCCTTCCAGGGCCTTGATGATATCGGGCGAATTGAACCGCGACAGGATGTTGACCAGGTGGACCTTGGCAATGGGATCCTTGCCCTGCAACCGGCTGATCAGATCCGGGATCATGGATTCATCGGCGATATCCGTCACCAGGCGGAATAGCGCAGCTTTTTCACTGGGCTCGAGCGTATACGCCATCGTCAGTAGCTCGCGCACATTCAGCTGAGGTTTGTGGTGATTGAGGATTTCGATCAGAGCCGGCTTGTTGATGTCGACTTCTTTTAGCAGATCCAGCAGCTTGGTGGCGTCATAGCTCTGGTTCGAGGTCAGCGCCCAGGCGACACCCGATATGACCCGCTGATCCGTACTTTTCAGCGCTTTAACATAATGCTTTAGCGTTTTTTCGCTGATCAGCCGGGTCAGGACATCGACATAGGCCACGGTTTCATGCTTGTCGGCATGCTGCAGGGCCTCGATCAATACAGGCACCGCGGCTCCGCCCATTTTGTTGAGCTTTTCGAGCGCCTTTTTTGCCTTGGGCAGATTCAGATCACCCGTTTCCTTGATCTGGGTGATCAACCGCTCAGCCCGGAAACCGGTCAGTAGTGTCATTCGCGCCTTTTTTGGAGCATTCTCGGGTTGCAGACAGTATGGGTCACACGGCACTGAATTGCCTGACTTTATAGCACAAAAATCTTTCATGCCACGCGGTGTTTGCAAAGTGCGCCGGCCTCATTTCCGGGGTTTGACGGTGCTATGGAGCCAGCGCCAGAAAAGGTTACACTACGCAGCCTGCCACGATGATCCCGATTGGAATCAAGCTATGAACGACCACCTGGTCCGCGACGTCGAGACGGCGTTGCGCGACTTCAAAGACCCCTATGCCGGCTGTAATTTGTATGATGCGCAGGCGGTCAAATCCCTGTCGGTGGACGATGGGCGGGTGTCGGTCGTTATTGAGCTGGGTTTTCCCGCGGAACGATATGCAACAGAGCTCAGGGAGGCGCTGAGCGAGCGACTCATGGCCATTGATGGCGTGATCGATATTGCAATGGAAATCGACTGGTCGGTAAAACCTTATGCGGTTCAGCATGGGCTCAAACCGATGCAGGGCATCAAAAACATTATTGCCATTGCATCGGGCAAAGGTGGCGTTGGAAAGTCCACCACTGCCGTCAATCTGGCCCTGGCTTTGGCAACCGAAGGTGCAGCCGTTGGATTGCTGGATGCCGATATCTATGGTCCCAGCCAGCCGCGCATGCTGGGCCTGATGGGCCAGCGACCGGCCAGCGTCGATGGCCGCACCCTGGAGCCATTGCAGGCGCATGGTATCCGGGCCATGTCCATCGGTTTTCTGGTCGACGAAGAACAACCAATGGTGTGGCGGGGGCCCATGGTGACCCAGGCGCTGAACCAGTTGATGAACGATACACACTGGGGCGATCTGGATTATCTTATTGTCGATATGCCACCGGGTACCGGTGATACTCAGCTGACCATGAGTCAGCAGGTACCACTGGCTGGCGCGGTCATTGTGACCACACCACAGGATATTGCGCTGCTGGATGCACGCAAAGGGCTCAAGATGTTCGAGAAGGTCAATGTCAGTGTGCTCGGCATCATCGAAAATATGAGTACCCATGTGTGTTCGAACTGTGGTCATGAGGAACCGATTTTCGGCGAGGGTGGCGGTGCGGCAATGGCGGAACAGTACGATGTTCCGTTGCTTGGCAGCCTGCCCCTGGATATCAGGATTCGCAGCCAAGCCGATTCGGGTAAACCCAGTGTCATTGCGGATATGGATGGCGAACCCGCGATGCGCTATCTGGAGATTGCCCGCCGTATTAGCGCGGGACTGGCTGCCGGCAGCCGTGACTACAGCCACCTGTTTCCGAAGATTACAGTCGAGGAGAGTTGATGAGCATCAAGTCGGACAAATGGATTCGTCGCATGTCTCGGGAACACGGCATGATCGAGCCGTTCGAGCCGGATCAGGTTCGCAGCAATGGAAGCAATGAAAAAATTGTTTCATTTGGTACCTCCAGTTATGGCTACGATGTGCGTTGCGCACCTGAGTTCAAAATCTTTACCAATATCAACTCGGCAATCGTGGATCCAAAGGCATTTGATGAAAACAGTTTTGTCGATATGCACTCCGATGTGTGCATCATCCCGCCAAATTCATTCGCGCTGGCCAGGACCGTGGAGTATTTTCGGATACCGCGTAATGTATTGACCATATGTCTGGGAAAATCCACTTACGCGCGGTGCGGGATTATTGTGAACGTGACACCACTGGAGCCCGAGTGGGAAGGGCATGTAACTCTTGAATTTTCCAACACCACACCGCTGCCTGCGAAAATATATGCCAATGAAGGCGTCGCGCAAATGCTGTTTTTCGAGTCAGATGAAGTGTGTGAAACTTCGTATCGTGATCGGGGTGGTAAATACCAGGGTCAGAAAGGCGTGACGCTGCCAAAAACCTGAACGGCTTCGGTATCGTTTATTCCGAGCATGATTCGCAGTCGATGGAGCGCAAGGTCATGGTTGCCCTGAGCTTATTTTCGCCCGATTTCTTGTTGAACTTGTACTGTTCCATCAGCACCGGCAGATGTGCCAGCACAGGTGCATAGCAAATGTTATAGGAACGGCTGCTGCCGGTGCGCTGCCGCTTGTACATGAGGCACTCAAAGGTACCCGCTTTGGTATCGACTTCCCGTATTTCAATGAATGTGTACTCGTAAGTCTTGATTTTATTCCCGGCGATGTAGGAGGCAGTCCCGGGTGTCTCCGACAGGTTCAGTTGGTGAGTAGCGGTGAGATCGATCGTCAATGCATCCAGCATTCCCGGTTCAATGTCGATTTCGGCCGGTGTATTTTCAAATTGGCTATCGGCAACGCCGTTTTTCCAATCGAAAAGAATACGCTCCTGAGTTCTGCCTTTTTTGTCTACCAGCTGAAACAGTAACGGTTGTATCACGTTATCGACAATACGGAACCGGGTGCTGCCCGTGGGCTCCTTTTTGACGAACATCCGCGCAAAGCCACGTGCGCGTGTATGCGATGAATATTCAAAGGTGCCGGCAGTCTCGGCCGGTTTCAGCTCCAGTTCCATCAGACCGTGTGCGGCGCCAAAATCGATATCGAAAGCCGCGGAAAATGGGACTGGCAAGTGCGTATCGCTCGCTGCAAACCCGATTGCCGGGATCATTACCAGGGCGGTTATTGAAACCATTACCGGAATTACTCTGCTCATATTCATTGATTCATCATTGCGTCATGCTCGCGTACAAGGGGCGATTCCATCCGCTTGCCATCAATCAGCACGCTGTTCCCGGGCATGGCCAGCCTTCCGGTGGCGCACCATCCTATGACTTCAGGATAGATGATATGTTCGCAAGCCTGAACGCGAGCTGAAAGGCTTTGTACATCATCGCTCTCCCGGATGGGTACATGTGCTTGCATGATGACCGGGCCACCATCCAGCTTTTCCGTTACATAATGCACACTGGTGCCATGCACGCTATCCCCCGCATCGAGGACCCGGCGATAAGTGTCCAGACCCCGGTACTTTGGCAATAACGCCGGGTGTATGTTCAGAATCCTTCCGTGGTATCGCTGGACAAATGCTGCTGTGAGAATGCGCATGAAACCGGCCAGAACGATCAGATCGGGCTGGTAGTCATCAAGCCCGGATATCAGAGCCCTGTCATATGCGTCGCGATCCGGGTACGCAGCGTTGTCGACGACCAGGGTGGGAATCCCGGCATTTCTGGCACGGGTAAGCCCGTATGCATCGCTGCGGTTGCTCACGACGACTGCGATTCGGACGGGCAGTTTACCGTCGCGTCTGGCATCCATGATTGCCTGCAGGTTGGTGCCACCGCCCGATACGAGTACGGCGATACTATAGGCTCTGCTGTCGTCCTGGTTCATTGCGCGCCGAAGACGACATTCTGATTGCCGTCTGAAATTCCGCCAATCATGACCGGGCTTTCGCCGTTGCTTTCAAGAATACTACAGGCAATGTCTGCATCATCTGCTGCAATGGCGATGACCATGCCAATGCCGCAATTGAATGTGCGTAACATTTCCTCATCGCTCACCGGACCATGTTCCTGCAGCCAATCGAAAATACCCGGGCGTTTCCAGCTATGAATATCGATATCTGCCTGTGTCCCGTTGGGTAAAACACGCGGCAGATTTTCCGTCAGGCCACCACCGGTGATATGCGCGAGACTGTGGATATCTACTTTTTCCAGCAATGCCCGAACCGACCGCACATATATGCGGGTTGGCGCAAGCAGACAATCACCCAGGCTGCTTTTTCCAGGACTGTCGATTCGGGTATCCAGCGCGGCGTTTTCCCGATCCAGTATCTGCCGAATAAGTGAATAACCGTTCGAGTGGGGTCCCGACGATGCAAGGCCAATCAAAACATCGCCCGATCGGGTTGCGCTGCCATCAATAATAAGCTCTTTTTCCACAACCCCGACACAAAACCCGGCCAGATCATATTCACCGGGCGCATACATGCCAGGCATTTCCGCGGTCTCGCCGCCTATCAACGCCATCCCCGATTCCTTGCAGCCATCCGCGATTCCGCGTACGACGGCTTCCGCGGTACCGATATCCAGCCTGCCGGTCGCAAAATAATCGAGAAAAAACAGCGGTTCGGCACCGACGACCAGAACATCGTTCACGCACATGGCAACGAGATCGATACCGATCGTATCGTGTACACCGAGTTCCTGTGCCAGCTTGAGTTTTGTACCGACACCATCGGTCCCGGATACCAGTACAGGTTTCCTGTAACGATCGGTCGGAATTTCGAACAGGCCGCCAAAACCACCCAGGCCGGCCAGGACTTCGGGCCGCATGGTTTTTTTGACAATGGGTTTTATCCTGTCGACGAATTCGTTACCCGCGTCGATATCGACACCGGCATCGCGGTAGCTGAGTGGGGGTTTGTTGGTCATTCCTGTGGCCAATTGCTGAGCGCGGTGTATTCTACAACACGTTCGTGGATAATATACGGAGCCGTGGATACTGTCCCACCAACCATGCAGCAGAATTTGATTCGCTTTATTCAATGTGTCCTTGTTGGGACCTGCCTTTACAGCCCGCTGGTTTTGCCTGTTGCGGTCGGCGGTCTGTATGAGGCAGTGGTCGAGGTCGAGGACCGCTCGCAGAGCGCACGCCAACGTGGATTCGCCCTCGCAATGGATATTGTGCTGGTCAAACTGACGGGCAATATGGCCGCAGCCCAGGATCCGGATCTCGCACCCTTGTTGGATAATTCATCCGCGTATGTACAAAAATTCGGGTATGACGACGAAGGTTTGTTGCTGGTCGGGTTTGATGGCACAGCCATAGAAAACCAGCTTGTTGGTCTGGGCAAAGCAATCTGGGGACGCGAGCGACCCGTTACGCTGGTCTGGCTCGCGATCGATGATGGCAAGGGTGAACGCAAGCTGATTGGTGCCAATGACAATGACCCGGTCATCGCTGCAATGCAGGAGGTGGCCGAACGGCGCGGGATTCCACTGATATTTCCGTTGCTGGATGCGCAAGATACCTCGGAAGTCGAATTCATCGATGTGTGGGGTGGTTTTGACCAGAAACTGCAGCTGGCCTCCGCCCGCTATGACGCAGATGCCATCCTGGTTGGACGGGTCAGGCGAGAGGCAAACGCGGGGAATGACCCGGGGAATGGCTATGTCCCCGATGCCGATCAGGGCTGGGCGCGATGGATATTGCTCTATCAGGCCCAGACGGAACACTGGCGTGGCAACCTGGCTGCCGGGGTGAATCGCACCACTGATTTCTATGCCAGTTTGTTTGCAGCTAGCACCGAGTATGCGGGCCAGCTCACGATGCTGGTCGTGGACGGCATCAGTGATTTCAAGTCCTATGCACGGGTAAGCAAGTACCTGGAAAGTCTGAGCGCGGTCAACGATGTCAATATCGACAGAGTTGAGAACGACAGGGTTTACTACCGTCTGGCATTGCGTACAGATGTTACCGGTCTGCAGCGCGCCATCGGGTTGGGCCATACGCTCGAGATGCCTGGTTTCGATGAGGACACCCCCGACGCAATACCGGGCGCCGGTCTTTATTACAGGCTGCGGCAGTGAACCTCAAGTCCATACCCAACCTGATCTGCTACATGAGGATGATTCTGGTACTGCCGACCGTGTGGTTGATCCTGAACGGTGAGTACGTTCTTACCTTGCTGGTATTTGGTGTCGCGGGTTTTTCGGATGCCCTGGATGGCTTTCTTGCCAAGCAGTTTGGCTGGCACAGTGACCTGGGCGCGCTGCTCGACCCGCTGGCCGACAAGTTGTTGCTGGTAACGGCTTTTGCCAGCCTGACTTGGGTGGGGCTGCTGCCGTTGTGGCTGACGCTGCTGGTTGTGCTGCGTGATGTTGCGATCGTCGCCGGTGCATTTGCTTATCATTATTTGATCGGGCCCGTGACAGGCCGGCCAACAATCATCAGCAAGCTGAATACACTGTTTCAGATTCTCCTGGTGTTGGCTGTTGTGTCCCAGGTCGAGTTTCTGTGGCCGGGTGATACTACAGTCAATGGATTGATCGCAGGCGTGCTGATTACGACTGTACTCAGTGGTGCTGACTA
>CBDUSC010000018.1:0-12139 GCA_965369735.1 uncultured bacterium | reverse complement strand
CAGCAAGGGCCGGCAGTTCCTGAACGACCTGGTGATGGAATTTGTCCCGGATGACCCTGGAACGGAAGGATCAATAATGGCCTCGCCGACCGGAATTTCTCAGATAAGTACTTGATTTCTGGTTGGCCAATGGCGCAAATAAGCGGTGTGCGCTGCAACAACCGGGTAACTTATACACAGTCCAGCTCCGGTCGCCGAAAAACAGCGGTGTGGCGGGCCGTAGTGGAGTCCAAATCTTTTCGCATTATCGCAAGTCATTGAAAATATTGGCTATTCTTGAAGTGGTGAAAAAATAGACAATTTGAGCATGACGTTGAGATTACTGACATATGGTTGTTGGTTCAGCGTGTGCTCCACAGACTTATCCACAGATTCTGTGGATAAGGCGGAACCTTCTTTAGGGCCGAAGTTGTAACAATTTTTCTTAAAGAGAGGCATTACTGATCACGCTTAAACCGCCGGTTTTAATCAATAAACTGTGAATTCCTGTGGGCCACAAGCCGCTTCTGCCGCTAAAGTCTTGCCAAGCCCGGGTGCAATCAGTAAACTGCCCGGCTCTTTTTGAGGCGCCCAGACTCGACCGGATTACCGGTAGTCTGCAGGCAGCCGGACCAACAGAGGTTGTCAGCAATGAAGCCGGATATTCATCCCGAATACAATGAGATCAAAGTGACCTGCAGTTGCGGGAACACTTTTGAAACGCGCTCGACCCTGAAGGACGAGCTGCACATCGAAGTCTGTTCCAAATGCCACCCGTTCTATACGGGTAAGCAGAAGATGGTGGACACTGGTGGCCGCGTCGACAAGTTCCGTCGCAAATACGGTGGCCTGCGTCGCTGAAAAACGGTTGGCACCAATGCCCCGCCCTGTGCGCGCGGCAATCAAACAATGGAAGGGCGTCGATGACGCCCTTTTTTGTTGCCTGGCCGTGCTGTCAATCACTCTGTGCGTCCCATATAATGATTCTCTGCCCGGTATGGCTGAACCGTTTTGCCAACGATAGTCAGCCTGAAATCATAATTTGCACGGATTCGAAACCCTGTCGCCGGCAAGGCCACCGCCTCCTGGCGGCTTTTGTGTCCGGTATGAAAAAAACAGGAACAAGTATGACGGACAAATCGTTCAAGTTGACCAGCCCTGACGGCGCGACCACGTCCGACTTGCCGGTTCTGGAGCCGACGCTGGGTCCGAACGTGGCAAATATCGGAAAATTGTATCGGGATCAGGGCGTGTTTACCTACGACCCGGGTTTTGTAGCGACCGCAAGTTGCGAGAGCAAGATTACCTTTATCGATGGTGACGAGGGCGTACTGCTATACCGCGGTTACCCGGTTGACCAGTTGGCGGACAAATCGAATTTCCTCGAGGTTTGCTATCTCCTGCTATACGGAGATCTGCCAAACAAGGATGAGTTTGCTACGTTCGCCAATTCCGTGCGCATGCACACGATGATCAACGAAACCCTGCTGCGCTTTTTTAACGGTTTTCACAATGATGCGCACCCGATGGCAATGGTGTCCGGCGTCGTTTCATCAATGTCCGCGTTTTATCACGACACGATGGAAATAAAAAACGAGCGCCATCAGGAAATCTTCGCGCATCGCATTGTCGCCAAACTACCGACCATTGCGGCTGCAGCGTACAAACACTCGTTGGGCCAACCGTTCATGTACCCGCGCAACGAAATCGATTATTGCAGCAATGTGTTGCAAATGTTTTTCGCGGTGCCGGCGGAGGATTACGTTGTCAACCCGATCCATGCAAAGGCGCTGGATCTGTTGTTCATCCTGCACGCCGATCACGAGCAAAACTGCTCCACATCAACCGTTCGCCTGGCCGGCAGTTCCGGTACCAACCCGTATTCCGCTATAGCGGCGGGCATATCCGCGCTGTGGGGTCCGGCGCATGGCGGCGCCAATGAGGCGGTGCTCAATATGCTCGGGGAAATCGGTTCGGTTGAGAATATTCCAAAGTTCATCGCCAAGGCCAAGGATCGCGATGACCCGTTCCGGTTAATGGGTTTTGGCCACCGGGTGTACAAAAACTTTGATCCGCGGGCAACCATCATCCGCAAAATGGCCCACCAGGTGCTCAACAGTCTGGGACGGGTGGATACACCATTGTTCGATCTGGCGTTGAAACTTGAAGAGATTGCGCTGAAAGATGAGTACTTTGTAGAGAGAAAATTGTATCCAAACGTCGATTTCTACTCAGGCATTATTTACCGGGCATTGGGCATACCCGTTTCGATGTTCACGGTGATGTTCGCGATCGGCCGCGCTGTTGGCTGGGTGGCGCACTGGCAGGAGATGATCTCCGATCCGCACGGTCGTATCAGCAGGCCGCGCCAGCTATATACCGGTCCCACACAGCGCGACTACACTGCTATTGAGAGTCGCTGACGCCCATTTGGCCAGAGTGGCCAGTGTGGCCAGAACGGCTGTTCAAAAGCTTTTGGACATCGTCCAGCGCTGCACGGGGCATGGGCTTGCCGTCAATGGGCGAGCAGGGTGAACGGCGCAAACCGCTGCCAGGAAAAACAGTGGTATCGATGCTGATCTCGCTGGCATCGAATACAAACGCCGGATACAGTTCGGTCTGATCTGACATTGTCCGAACCCGTCGCTCGTCGTCGCGATAGGGGATTCCATGATTCATCAGACACATTGCGATGTGCTCGGGCGTGTCGGTAAATACATGAAGGTTGATATCCGAGTGCGCGGTTGCCGATCCATTCAGGACAGAACCGACCAGGCGCGGTTCAAAATCCCGGAACATGCGCATGGCAGATACCGCAACGCGGCGCAAACTATCAAGCCGTTCATCATGGGTATGTGACTCGAACAACCGCAGATGCTCATGCAGTGCAGATTCAATCTCAATATTTCGCGGAAGTATGCGCTGATTGGATACGCCGAGCCGGTCGGCCGCCTTGCGTTTGGCCATCCCATAATCGGATATGCCGTGCTCGGCCATAATGCGTGCTGCCTCAGCTGCAATTGTGCGCCGAATATTGTCGGTCCGGCTTTTGCCCGCTCTTGTCATTGCTTCAAAATCTCATTCAAAAGAGTTCTTCTTCCTCGATTTCTTCGTCGATATTATTGAATGGATCTATCGCGTCTTCAATATTGCTTTTTGGCTCGGTACCTGCCGCGAAAATCTCGAATATTGCACCGGGTGCCCCGGCGGGTTGCAGTTCACCGGTGTCCGGGTTGATGCGCACAGTGACCAGCCCGGCCGGTTCGTCCAGCACATGCTCGGGTACGCCAGCCAGTGCTTCGCGCATGAAATAAATCCACATGGGTAGCGCAGTGCGGCTGCCTTCTTCGCCGGTGCCAAGCGGGCGAAGCTGGTCAAAACCTACCCAGGCAGTGGCTACCAGGTCGGCATTGAATCCGCTGAACCATGTATCCAGACCCTCGTTTGTCGTACCGGTTTTGCCGGACAAGTCGCTGCGACCCAAAGCCCTGGCGCGGCGTCCTGTTCCCCGGCGAATAACATCGCGCATCATGTCTGCAATCAGCCATGCGTTTTGGGGTTCCACTGCGCGTGGTGCAAGTGGCCCGGTATCGAGATACAGATACGGATCGTCCTGTATCGACGGGTCTGCGACCTGATCTGCACCTTCGGTTGCAAAGGTTTTGACCTGGCGTTGGGCAGAAACCGATTCCGGGCTGTCAGGGTTTGCCGGCAACCCCGTTGACAGCTGCCTGGCTTCGACTTCATCCGGTTTCATTTGCTCGATGCGCAGCATCGCTTTTTCACATTCCCAGCAGGCCAGCAACGGGTCCGCCTGGTATACGACTTCTCCGGCACTGTTTTCAATGCGATCTATGAAATAGCTCTCGGTCATGAAGCCACCGTTGGCGAATGCGGTATAGGCCGTTGCCATTTGCAATGGTGTCAGTGCTGCGCTGCCGAGCGCCAGTGAGAGATCGCGCGGCAAGGCTTCGCGAGGAAACCCGAAATCTTCCAGGTGACCCAATGTGCTGCCCAGGCCAATCGCCTGCAGGATTCTTATGGAGACCAGGTTGCGCGATCGCACAAGTGCTTCCCGCATCCGCGTTGGGCCATAAAACTGGCCGCTGTAATTTGTCGGCCGCCATGTCGTTTCCAAACCTGCATCTTCAATGACGACCGGCGAATCCATGAACAAGCTAGCGGCTGTATACCCGCTATCCAGCGCTGCAGAGTAGATGAACGGCTTGAACGAGGAACCCGGTTGTCGCTTCGCCTGCGCTGCCCGGTTGTACTTGCTGGTCGCATAATCGAAGCCGCCACCCAGCGTGACAAGCGCGCCATCCTGTGGATCAACGGCAACGAGGGCGCCCTGCACATCGGGTTCCTGCATCAGGCGCCAGTAACCTTCGACCAGATAGCCAATGCGTACGACATCGCCTGCAGTAACGACATCGCCCGCGGTTTTCGGTTTTTCGCCTTTACGGTTCTCATTTATATAAGGGCGTGCCCAGGACAAGGCTTTCCAGCTCAGTTCTATTTCACCGTGGCCCAGGGTGTATACCAGCGCGTCCTTTTCCGCGACATCGATCACCAGCGCATTGCTCAGGCCACCCGGTGAAGGGTAGGCCTGAAGAATGGCGTTCCAGCGGGAGCTGTGGTCATCCTTGTCTGGTGCGGCTTCTATCACGGCCTCATCATCGATCTCCGTATCTTCGCTGACCATTGTTTGCGCCTGGATCTGGGTTAACGGGGCCACTTGCACCAGCGGTTGCCCGTCATCATCCAGCAGAATCTCAATCCCGGTGGCAAGATCAAAACGCGCCAGCGGACCCCGGTAACCATGCCGCGCGTCGTATTCGAGCAGTGCCTGGCGCAGGGCACGGTTGGCGGCGTCCTGCAGACGGCTGTCGATGGTCGTGGTAACCCGGTAGCCATCGGTGTATGCCTCCGAACCGAGCATTTGCAGGGCCCGGACACGCACCATTTCCGCCACATACCCGGCTTCGGATTCAACCGCAGGTCCGTGCAGATGAGACATCATGGGCACGATGTTTGCGCGGTCGTGCTCTGGTTGATCGATGTAACCGACTTCGAGCATGCGGCGCAGGACATAGCTGCGTCTTGACACGGCGCGATCCGGGTTGCTGACCGGGTTGTCGTTTGATGGCGCTTTTGGCAAACCGGCAATTGTTGCGATCTCCGGCAATGACAGATCCGATATGTGTTTGCCAAAATAGACTTCGGCGGCCGCACCGATACCGTATGCGCGCTGGCCCAGAAAAATCTTGTTCAAGTAAAGAGCCAGGATCTCCTGTTTGCTGAGCTCCTGTTCGATACGCAGGGCCAGCAGGATTTCACGCGCCTTTCGCACATAGGTGCGCTCGCGTGTCAGGAAAAAATTGCGCGCAAGCTGCATGGTAATCGTGCCGCCACCCTGTCTGCGCTCGCCCGTCAATGCGAGAAAAACCGCGGCGCGAACCAGGCCCTGGTAGTCCACACCCGGGTGAGAAAAAAAGCGATCATCTTCTGCAGCGAGAATCGCCTCGATCATTTGCTCGGGGACTTCCTCGTAGGTGACCGGTATGCGGCGCTTGGCCCCGATTTGCTCGATGAGCTTGCCGTCGCGAGTGTATATGCGCAGAGGTTGCTCCAGTTTCACCTCTTTTAAGGTCTCAACGCCTGGTAAACCGGGCTCCAGGTAGTAATACGCGCCCATTCCCAGCATCACGCCCAGAAAAGACATGCTGACAAATGTGGCTGTAATTATGTAAAGTAGCTTCTGATAAGGCTTCATCGTAGGAACGGATTCTAAGTCCTTGCTTTGTATAACGCGATTATGCATATTGTGGGCCTGAAATCAGGCAAACTCATTGAAAAATGGGGACGCAAAGCCACCGGTCTAAGGGAGGTCCTATGACAGCGGGGTTGCCAAACCAGATTCCCGTCATCTCGATGCGCATCGGGACTGGTTTGACTCTTTCGCGCGTTGACTTCCATAGACTGATCGATGCTTTGCCGGGTTGCCTGGAGAGATTGTCGTGCCCTTGCTGAAACGGTGTCAAATGGCGGTGTTGTCATAATGTGAGGGCGGTCACGCTTTACACGAGGTTGGATGGGATAGCATTTGGTTCGTTCGGATGTAGTTGGTTGATTTACTTAAACTACTATTCTATCTTTCCTCTGCAAGCTACGGAGTAGAAAGGAAAAAAAGCCGTGATATTTGGCCGCAAATCAAAGCCTCTGATCGGACTCGACATCACGACGTCCTCGGTCAAGCTTATCGAACTTACCCGCAGCGGTAACTCTTATCGAGTTGAGTCCTATGCTGCTGAGCCCATGCCGTCCAACGCAGTCAATGAAAAAACCATTGTCGACTCCGATGCCGTCGGCGAAGCTGTGCGCAGAGCGGTCAAGCGATCCGGCACCAGAACAAAGGATGCGGCAATCGCGATCAGTGGTGACGCTGCGATTACCAAGATTATCCAGATGCCCAAGAGTTTTTCCGCCACCGAGCTGGAGGGCCAGGTAGAGCTGCAGGCCGACCAGTACATACCCTTCCCGATGGAAGAGGTGAGCTTCGATTTTGAAGTAATAGGTGACTCGGAAAAAGACCCGGATATGATGGACGTGTTGCTTGTTGCCACGCGTACCGAAAACGTCGACCAGCGTGTGGCTGCGGTGGAAGCCGCGGGTCTCGTACCAAAGGTCGTCGATGTAGAAGCATTTGCCCTTGAGAATTCCTGCATGCTGATGGCTCACCAGATGCCTGATGCGGGTATTGATCGTGCTGTTGCAGTGGTCGATTTCGGCGCCAGCAGCACGACCTTCAGTGTGCTCAAGGATCTCAAGGTCGTATATACGCGTGACTTCGCGTTTGGCGGGCAACAGCTCACCGAAGAAATCATGCGTACCTACGGGCTGTCCGTGGAGGACGCCGGCCGCGCGAAAAAAGAAGGCGGCCTGCCGAGTAATTACCAGCCGGAAGTGCTTGATGTATTTATCGACGACATGACACAGCAAGTCAGTCGTTCGTTGCAGTTTTTCCTTGCCTCCGGCAGTGGCCGTGAACAGCCCGAGCAGATTCTGGTCTGCGGGGGTTGTGCCAACATTCCTGGTGTAGCCGATCTGATTGAAAGCCGGGTAGGTATCACATCTGCCATCGGTGATCCGCTGGGCGCCATGAAGCTGGCATCGCGACCGAAATCGCACTCTGTACAAAAAGACGCCACGGCATTGTTGACTGCCTGTGGTCTGGCGCTGAGGAGCTTCGGATAAAATGCCACAAATCAATCTACTTCCCTGGCGCGAAGACTTACGCAAAGAGCGGCAAAAGAATTTTGCCCTTGCGGCCGTTACCGCAATTCTGGTCGCGATCGGTGTCATTTTCGCGGTGAATCTGACCATGAACCGAAAAATCGAGCATCAGACAGCGCGTAATGACTTGCTCATTATGGAAATTGCCGAGCTGAACAAACAGATTGAGGAAATTCTCGGTCTGGAAAATCAGAAGGAGCGTCTGCTGGCGCGCATGGAAATCATTGAGCAGCTGCAGCGCAGCCGGCCGGAAATCGTTCATTTGTTTGATGAGCTGGCGCGAACCATGCCGGAAGGCGTGTATCTCTCGTCGGTGCAGCAAATCGAAAAGAATTTGACGATGCAAGGTGTTGCACAGTCGAGCACCCGTGTATCGGCATATATGCGCAATATCGACGGCTCCGCCTGGCTGACCAAACCGGCGCTGGATGTCATCGCGACAGTGAGTGTTGGAACCGGGCGTAACGCGGAGTTCAAGGTTCGTGCGCAACAGGTTGTAACGGTCGATGAGGAAGAGGGGGCGCTGAATTGAACTTCATAGAGCAACTCCAAAGCCTGGATAGCAATGACATCGGTCGTTGGCCTTTGCTGTTTCGTGGTCTGCTGATCGCCATCATTTTTGCGGCAGTTGCGGGTGGCGGCACATATTACTTTGTCATTCGCGACAAGCAGCCGGTTCTTGAGCAGGTACGAATCGAAGAGCAGAATCTGAGAACCACGTTTGAGACCAAGCAACAACGCGCCGCAAACCTGGATGCATACAAGGAACAGCTTGCAGAAATGGAAGTGTCTTTTGGCGCCATGCTGCGGCAGCTTCCGGGTCGTACCGAAGTGCCCAGCCTGCTGGTTGATATATCGCAGACCGGTCTTGGTGCGGGTCTGGAAGAAAAGCTGTTCCAGCCAAGCCCCGAGAACCGCAGAGAATTCTATGCCGAGCTGCCGATCAAGATACGGCTGACCGGCAATTTTCACGACTTTGGCAATTTTGTCAGTGGCATCGCGGCGCTGCCGCGCATCGTGACGCTTCACGACATACAGATAAAACCGGAAGACGAAGACAGTTTTGACCGGCTGGTCCTGGATGTGACCGCCAAGACATACCGGTACCTGGAAGATTCGGAGCTCGAATAATGCTAGCAATCAGTACAAAAAACGTGTTGCGCGCGATGCTGGTCTTGCTGGCAGGAATTGCCGCAGGTTGTTCGAATGACATGTCGGACCTGCAGACCTACGTTCAACAGATCAAAGACAGACAGGGTGGTCGCATTGAACCGCTACCGCAGGTCAAGGTTTATGAAACCTATACCTATGACGCAAGCACCATACGTTCACCATTTGTGCCGGATTCACCGGCGGCCGCGCAAAGAGTGGGCGGGGGCGTAAAGCGTGATTTGGATCGCAACCGTGAATATCTTGAGCAGTTTCCGCTCGATACATTACGCATGGTCGGGACACTCATGATCGGCGATGACAATTTTGGTCTGTTGCAAACCAGCGACGGGCTTATATACCGCGTTTCTGTCGGCAATCATGTCGGTCAGAACGATGGCCGTATTACTACGATCAGTGATCAGGAAATTCAGTTACTGGAAATCATTTCAGATGGGCTTGGGGGCTACTTGGAGCGCCCGGCTGCTGTGGGACTGAGTGATTAATGCCTCAGGGAGTACTCAGAATGACGTGCACAAAAATGCCAATGGCTCAGCTCACAACCCAGGCGTCGTCGCCGTGGCGCCGGCTGCTTGGACTAGTGAGCCTGATGGTTCTGGCGTTGCCGATGAGCGCCTTTGCTCAAAACCAGCTTGAGGACATCGAGGTGATTGCCCTGCCGGGACAACAGGTACAGCTCGAACTCAAGATGTCTGGCCCGGCGCCGGAACCACTCAGCTTCACGATCGATGATCCGGCCAGGATTTCCATAGACCTGCCAAATACCGAGCTGGGAATGGATCGCCGCCGTACAACGGTCGACATTGGTTCACTGAGTTCGGTTATGACCGCGGAGGCGCAGGGCCGCACCCGTGTGGTACTGAATATGAATGAGTTGGTACCTTACGAAACGCGTGTTGTGGGCAACAGTATTTTTGTGACGCTGGGTCTGGAAGCCACGATGTCTGAGTCGTCACCGACCTTTGCGGCATCATCGGATACCTCGCCTTCATCGGCGGGGGCAGCAACTTATAGTGGCCGGTCGATCCAGGACGTTGATTTTCGACGTTCGAAGGACGGTGCCGGTCGCGTCAACGTCTTGTTGTCTGACCCGAACACCAGTGTCGATCTGCGTCAGCAGGGAAATGTCGTGGTGGTCGAATTCGCAAGTACGCATTTGCCGGATGAACTGATGCGCCGCATGGATGTGTTGGACTTTGCGACACCGATCAATACCGTGGATGCATTGCGCGTCAAAGACAATGCACGCCTGGTAATCGCCGCGCATGGCAAATTCGAACATGTGGCCTACCAGTCGGACAATATCTTTACTGTAGAAATTTCGCCTGTGATAGATACCGAAGAGGTTGTGCTTGAAAACGAACGCAGCTATGAGGGTGAGCGCCTGACGCTCAACTTCCAGGACATTGAAACGCGTGCGGTACTGCAACTACTGGCCGACACCAGTGGCCTGAACATTGTTGTCAGTGATTCGGTGTCCGGTAATGTCACATTGCGTTTGCAGAACGTGCCATGGGATCAGGCGCTGGACCTGGTGCTTCGGACCAAAGGTCTGGATATGCGTCAGAACGGTAACGTGATCCTGGTTGCGCCGGCGGAGGAAATTGCGGCCCGCGAGCGCTCGGAACTCGAAGCCCTGGCTGATTTGCAGGAGCTTGAACCGCTGCAGAGCGAGTTCATCCAGGTCAATTATGCGAAGGCATCCGATCTGGCTGCGCTGATCTCGGAATCCGGCGGCGAAAACTCCATGATGTCGGTTCGTGGCAGTGTTGCCATCGATGAGCGCACCAACACGCTGCTGGTCCAGGACACAGCGACGCGTGTCGACAATATTCGCCGCATGGTTGCAATACTCGACATACCGATCCGCCAGGTTTTGATCGAGTCGCGCATCGTAGTTGTCAATGATGACTTCCGCCGCGATCTCGGTGTTCGCTTTGGCGCGACATATGTTACTGATAACTCCAGTGATGGGATTATCTCGACGACCGGTTCATCGGCCGGTTCGGAGGTCATCACACAGTCGGCGATCGATAATCTGCAAAATACCGGAACCCCGTTCCCGGTAACCGTACCTGGCATCGATGATCGCTATAACGTCAACCTGCCGGTACAGAACCCGGCCGGTCGGTGGGCCCTGGCCATCCTGGATGATGACTACCTGATCGATCTCGAGCTGTCGGCGGCGCAGGCCGAAGGCCGCGGCGAGATCATATCCACACCGCGCGTGATCACGGCTAACCAGAAGGAAGCCAGTATCGAGCAGGGTGTGGAAATCCCGTTCCAGGAAGCATCCTCCAGTGGTGCGACGACGACCCAGTTCAAAAAGGCTGTACTGAGCCTGCGTGTTACCCCGCAAATTACGCCTGACGACCGGATCATTATGGATCTGCATGTCAATCAGGACAGCGTGGGCGAAAACGTCCCCAGCGCAACCGGTGGTTTTGTACCGAGTATCGACACTCGCGAAGTCATTACCCAGGTACTGGTGAATGACGGCGAGACGGTAGTGCTCGGTGGCATTTACGAAACAGAGACCAGAGAGACCGTCAACAAGGTGCCAGTGCTCGGTGACATACCGGGGCTGGGTCGCCTGTTCAAGCAGACATCGGATATTTCGAACAAGTCTGAATTGTTGATATTTGTTACGCCAAGAATTCTAAGAGAAGGCACAAGTTTGTATTGATCGGTCATTGACGACACAGGAAACGATCCGGAAAGCATTTTAAGGAACCAGGATGATGCGTAAGCTTTTCTCAATAATATTTGTGCTGACAGCAGCGATATCTCTCGCAGCTTGCGGCGGTAGCAGCAGCAATTCGCTGACAGGAACCGGTGGTGGTGGCGCCGCAGCCAATATCACATCGGTTACCCTGATTGCGAGCAGCCCACAGGTGCCCTCGGATGGCTCCTCACCGGTGCAGATATCGGCATTTGTTCGTGATTCGAACAATAATTTTGTCGAAGGTGTCCTGGTCACATTCTCGGCAACATCCGGCGGTCTTACGGTGTTGCAGGCGACGACTGATGCAAACGGCCTGGCCACGGCCGAAATCGGCCCGGCGGGCGATCCGTCCAACCGCACCATTACAGTCAGCGGTCTGGCGGGCAATGCAAATTCACAGGTTAATGTCGATGTGTTCGGCAGCCAATTGTCCATCGTAGGTTCCAGCAGCCTGGTGCAAAACGATGTATCGCCATACACCATCGTGCTGACAGATTCTGGTGGCAATGGTATCCCGAATGAAATTATTGATCTGAGTTCGGCATCCGGTAACACGCTGTCATCGACTCAGGTCACTACCGACTCAACTGGCCAGGCAACATTCCAGGTTACAGCTGTTGTTGCCGGCGCCGATACGATTACCGCAACGGGCCTTGGATTGCTATCCACGCTTGGGTTGACGGTCTCCAATGACAGTTTCTCGTTTACAGCACCTGCTGCAAACGCCGAAATCAATCTTGGAGTTGTTGAGCCAGTCACGTTGAACTGGACCCAGGGTGGTGCGCCGCAGGTCGGTGAGCAAATCAATTTCTCCGCCACTCGCGGTTCACTGAGTGCCGGTACCGCAAACACCGATGGCAGCGGTAATGCGATGGTTACAATATCCTCGACCAGCGCGGGACCCGCAACAATTACAGCGACGTCGCAAAGCACTGGTACTACAACGCAGGTAGTCATTGAATTTGTGGC
>CBDUSC010000017.1:0-12145 GCA_965369735.1 uncultured bacterium | reverse complement strand
ACACCGCGGGTTTGCCCTGATCGATGTTTTGTCTCCCTGTGTCACGTTTAACGATCACGAGGATTCAACCAAAAGCTACGCGCACACGCGGCGCTATTTTCACCCGGCTATTCACGCGGATTTTGTTCCACCGGCAGCGGAAATACGCGCAGCCTATGACAAGGGCGACGTCATGTCCGTCGAGCTGCACGATGGCAGCCGGATCTTGCTGAAAAAAGTAATGGATGATTATGACCCGCTTAATCGGGCTGCAGCGGCCAGCTACATACGCGACCGTCAGCGCAAGGGTGAGATTGTGACCGGATTACTATATATAGACGAAAACGCACGCGAGTTTCACGATATGGCCCGTACCGTTGAGCAACCGCTGTCCGAAATTCCCTACGAGGAACTCAACCCGGGTAGCAATACGCTGCGAACAATCATGGATGCGTATCGCTAGGGACCGGCTCGTCAGGCTCCGATGGTGCGCACGCCGGTACTGTCGCCAATTAGCAACACATCTGCGCTGCGCCTGGCAAACAACCCTACGGTAACGACCCCGGCAATCTGGTTGAACCGCTCTTCCATTTCCACCGGGTTCATGATCTGCAGGTTGTGAACATCAATAATATGGTTGCCGTTATCTGTCACAAAGTCCTTGCGCCAGATTGGCTGACCCCTGGCTTTGACCATTTGGCGCGCGACATAGGCCTGTGCCATGGGGATAACTTCTATCGGTATTGGATATTTACCCAGCATCCCGACCAGCTTGGATTCATCGATGACACAGATGAATTTACGGGCCGCCGCGGCAATGATTTTTTCGCGGGTCAATGCGCCGCCGCCACCTTTGACGAGATACATGTGTTTTGTTGCCTCGTCTGCGCCGTCGACATAAATCTCGAGATCACCGGTACGGTTGAGGTCCAGGACCGGGATACCGGCTGCCTCAAGTCGCTTTGTCGAGGTCTCCGAACTTGAAACCGTGCCCTCGATGCGATCTTTTACCTGCGTCAACGCATCGATAAAAAAGTCAACGGTGGACCCGGTGCCGACACCGATTACAGCGCCATCCCTGACATACTCGAGCGCGGCTTCAGCGGCGCGCTTTTTTTGATCGCCCTGGCTCATTCCTGCCCCTTCTCAATTCAGCTACCGGTAAGTTATCCATCAGGCAAAAAAAGTGCCCGCAATGCGGGCACCTAGGGTAACTCTCAAATGTGGCTGAATCCAGTAAAATCTACTGAATTCAGCCACTTGAAGCCTGTCAGGCCTTATTTTTTCTTCCTTGCGGTCTTTCTCTTCGCTTTCCTGCGAGCTGGTTTCCGTTTGGCCTTTCTCTTTGTCTTACGCTTGGCTACTTTCCTTTTAGCCTTGCGCTTCGCTTTTTTCTTGGTCTTACGTTTAGCTTTTTTCTTTACCTTACGCTTGGCCTTTTTCTTGGTCTTGCGTTTGGCTTTTCTCTTCGTCTTACGCTTGGTCTTTTTCTTGGCCTTACGTTTGGCCTTTTTCTTCGTCTTACGTTTCGTCTTGCGTTTGGCTACTTTCCGTTTAGCCTTGCGCTTGGTTGTCTTCCTCTTCACCTTGCGCTTGGCTACTTTCCTCTTAGCCTTGCGTTTGGTCGTCTTCCTTTTCGCCTTCTTTTTTGCAGCCATGGTTTTCTCCGTGTCGGGTGTCCGACGTCGAGTATATACATAACAAAAATAATTTCCAGTGCGAGCGTAGTTTTGTTTTGCAGTGAAAACTGCGACTCAAGTCACGTTTTTCCGGTTTCCGTTTTCGAGTGAAAATGTGTGCAGGGCTTTTGAATCAAAAAAAACATGCAATAGGAAAAAAAACAAACACAATGCGACAAAGTCAATCACGCTGAAATGCAAGTCTGTAAACGAATTCCCACGTTTTTGTGTTTACCGGCATGACAGAAAGGCGGTTGCCTCTTTTTAATAATTGAAAGTTTTTTAGTTGTTTGTTGGCAAAAGTTTTTAGTTCTGCAAGGGTCAATACACGGTCAAATTTCTCTTCAAAAGTTACATCGACCATGTACCAGCGCGGGTTGTCCGGGTCACTTTTTGGATCAAAATGCGCATTTTTCTTGTCAAATGCTGTGTGATCAGGATAACCGGTGCGAGTGATTTTCATGACACCGGCGATTCCTGGTTCGGCACAATTGGAGTGATAAAAGAAAGCCGTATCTCCAATTTTCATTTCATCGCGCATCATATTCCGCGCCTGGTAGTTGCGAACACCGTCCCAGTGGTCTGTTTTGTTTTTTGCATTGGCCAGATCGTCAATGCTGAATTCATTGGGTTCGGATTTGAATAGCCAGTAATTCATGTTTTGTTCTCGTTGCGCTTGGGTGAATGGGTTGCCTCATCGGTGATGATGCAATCGAGTGGCACATCCCAGGGCTGCGGTTCCAGCATATCGTCGCGCTGAAATTCATAGGCAAATCCAACCATCATGGGTTTGCGCCACATGCGACGCCGCAACAGAAATGAAAAGCATTTATCGTAATAGCCGGCACCCATACCCAGCCGACATCCATTTGCATTGAATGCAACGAGCGGGGCAATTACCAGATCGAGCCAGCGCGGGTTTATGAGGTGACCGGGACCGGCGACCGGTTCCAGGATTCCGAACTGGTTGGTATGCAATTCGGTGTCTTCGTCAAAATGTGCAAACCCCATGCGTTTTCGATTGTCGATCACTGGCAGGTAAATCTTTTTTCCCGCGCCCAGCGCAGCTGCAATGATCGGACCGCTATCGAGTTCACTATCAAAGCCAACATAGGCAGCAATACGCCGGCTGTGACGGAAAAATGTTGTGGATTGCAGTCTTTTTGATGCAGCGTATGTGGCGCTGGCGCGCTCGTCATCGCTCAATGCATTGCGCATTTCGCGTACTCGTCGTCTCAGTTTTTTGCGATCCGGATCTGCCAAGGTATCTCGAATAAAAAAACGGCGCTTCCCGCCTGAGCCGTCACAAGCCATCGCTCTCGAACCAGAGAACAAAGTGGGGCAAGCCGTGGCATCTCAGGCTTTCCGCGTAAAGCGGTCATGCTCAATAACGCCGACAGTGCATCGCCCCTGCGTTGGTAATTAGGGTCGAAAGGTATCCCGGCCCGTGTCGAACTCCGCAGGAAACGTCCGCAAGAAAAAGTATACACGTCAGAAACACGGCGTGAACAGGCCGCGATCACAGTTCCAGCTGTTTACCATCCTGGATCGCTGTTTCAACCCGCTCGCGCATGTGTTTAATGCGAAAACTGACATCTTCCGCAACATTCTTGCTGAAATCCGATGATTTGAGAAAGTCGTTGGCAATATTCAGCGCTGCCATGACAGCAATACGATCCAGGCCAACAACTTTCCCGCTGTCGCGAATTTCACGCATTTTCACATTCAGTAATTCGGCGGAATCCAGTAATGAGGAGCGCTCATCAATCGGGCACGCAACCTGGTATTCCTTTTCCAGAATCCGGATATTGACGTGTGCAAAGGTTTCGCTCATGAGCCAGTCTCCATAGCTTTGAGGCGGCCAATCATGGCTTCGACGCGGGACCGTACCTGCTCATTCTTTTGCAACATCGTTGCACGTTCTGCGCTCAGGGTGTCCTGCCGCTGTTTCAGCGACCGGTTTTCCTCCTTGAGCTGATTGCAGATCAACACCAGTTCGTCCAGCCGACCTTCAAGGCGCTTCAGTTCTTCGTCAAAGGAAGAGGTATCTTTTGATTTTGTCATGGCACCACTATAAAACCGGGCCGTCAGGCGGTCAATCTGCGGTACCCCGCATTGTGTTGTATTAAGTTTAAATTGAAGGATAATCACGGGTCTTGCCCGAAATAGTGGCGGTTGTCCGTTATGGAGTTTGAGGAATTGGATGCGGCGCTCAATCGAGCAGGCCTGATTACCGATGCGGCGGAAGTGCATGGCACCCTGTGCGGCATGATTTGCTCTGGAATCGATGACAGCTGCGATGTGTGGATGGGTATGGTTTTTGAAGATGCCGACCCCGATAACGCAGCAGTGGGTCCTTGTGCCGGTGATTTGCGTCGGTTGTATGACCAGACCCACGCCCTGTTTGCATCCGATGGTTTCGATATTCAGCCATTGCTGCCGGATGATAATGAGGATATCGATACGCGCACCGAATTCCTGGCAACCTGGTGCCAGGGGTTTTTATACGGTCTGAGCCTCAGCGATATGACCGGTGATCAGATACCGGAGCAGGTGCAGGAAGTCATCGCTGATTTTGCAGAACTCACCCGGGCCGGCGTCAATGATGCTGGTGAGGATGAAGAATCCGAAATCAACGAAAATGCCTATGCCGAGCTCCTGGAATATGTGCGGGTGTCTGCGCAACTTGTATATGAGGAGTTGCTCGGCAGTGGCGAGATAATGAGTTCGGGTGATCAGACTGTGCATTGATCGTGTGCACCAAACATTAGTGTGTATCAAGCAGGGAAAACCATAGCGGTGAATAAAAAGGAATTTCCAAAACGTCGGCGCCAGTTGATGCGCATGGTAGGCAGTGATGGTATTGCAATCTTGCCGGCTGCGGCACCGCGTACCAGGTCCCGCGATGTCGAATACGCCTATCGACCGGACAGCGACTTTTTTTATTTGACCGGTTTTCCGGAGCCGGAGGCAGTCGCGGTTTTGATGCCTGGACGTACGCAGGGTGAATATGTGCTGTTTTGCCGGGACCGCGATCGCGTTCGCGAAACCTGGGATGGGTTCCGCGCAGGCCCGGATGGTGCGATTGAGCAATATGGAGCGGATGATGCGTTTCCCATCAGCGATATTGACGACATCCTGCCGGGTCTTCTGGAGCGCTGCGAACGCGTCTATTACACCATGGGCGTGCACCCTGGCTTTGACAAGCGAGTCATTGGCTGGGTGAACAGTCTCAAGGCAAAAGGTCAATCCGGCACACATACCCCACAGGAGTTCGTGGCGCTGGATCACCTGTTGCACGATATGCGTCTTTATAAAAGTCGCTCTGAGATCAGCGCCATGCGCCGGGCTGCAAAGATTGCGGTCAAAGCGCATAAACGTGCCATGCAGCTTTGCGAGCCAGGTGTCATGGAGTATGAGGTCTATGCGGAACTCATGCATGAGTTCTACCGCAATGGATCAGATGCGTCGTACCACCCCATCGTGGCCGGTGGTGGCAACGCTTGTGTATTGCATTACACGGAGAATAACGACGAACTGAAGGATGGAGATCTGTTGCTGATTGATGCCGGTTGTGAGCATGAATGCTATGCATCCGATATTACGCGTACCTTTCCGGTAAACGGCAGATTCACCGCAACACAACGCGCAATATATGAAGTGGTTCTGGATGCGCAACGCGCAGCGATCGATGCGGTGCGTGTTGGTAACCACTGGAACGCGCCGCATGAGGTTGCCGTACGCTGCGTTACAAAAGGTTTGAAAAAACTGGGTTTATTAAAAGGTGACATCAGAACACTGATCAGGGATGAAGCCTGCAAACGGTTTTTTATGCATCGTACCGGTCACTGGCTGGGTATCGATGTTCACGATGTTGGCGACTACAAGGTGGGTGACGAATGGCGGCAGCTGGAGCCCGGCATGGTGCTGACCGTGGAACCGGGGATATACATACCTGCTGGCAGCAAGGGTGTGCCGCGCAAATGGTGGAACACGGCTGTGCGCATCGAAGATGATGTGCTGGTCACGCTTGACGGACCGGATGTGTTGAGCAGGGACTTGCCAACGGACCCAGATGAAATCGAGGCCTGTGTCGGCGCTGTTGCCTGACTATTATTAGGGTCAGATACCCGCGATCGGATTCATGAGCAATCAATACGACATAGTTATTGCAGGCGGCGGCATGGTTGGCGCCAGTCTCGCGAGTGCCCTGGCCCCGTTGGGTTTGCGTCTTGCGGTTGTGGAGGCATTTGCACCAGGCAGCGGGCAGCAACCCAGCTATGACGATCGATCCACGGCAATATCCAATGGTAGCCGTCAGATACTGGATGCCATTGGTATTTGGCCGGCAGTGGCTGAAAAAGCAACGCCGATACGACAGATTCACGTGTCCGATCGCGGGCGCATGGGCTTTAGCCGCATCAATGCGCGCGATGAAAAAGTCGATGCGCTGGGTTATGTGGTTGCGAACCGGGATCTGGGCGAGGTTCTGTGGTCGCGACTCCAGGCCGAGCCGGGTATCGACCTGTTGTGCCCGGCAAAACTGAATCGATTTACGGCCCACGAAAAATTTTGCGATATCGTCATCGAGAACGATACTGTCGAGCGCGGGATAAGGTCGCAGCTGCTCGTTGCAGCGGATGGGGCCCGTTCTCAGGTGAGACAAATGGCGGGCATCGGTGCAACTGCCTGGGAATACGGGCAAAGCGCGATTGTTGCCAATGTCACCCCGGGTCGCAAACACCACAACATTGCTTACGAAAGATTCACCGATGACGGTCCCATGGCTTTGCTGCCTATGGGTGATGACAGGTGTGCACTGGTGCTGACAGTCCTGAATGCCGAAGTGGACTCGGTTCTTGCACTTGATGACGATGATTTCATCCGCTATTTGCAGGACCGTTTTGGTCATCGCCTCGGTCGTTTTGAGCGGGTGGGAAAAAGGCAGTCATACCCGCTTGCGCTGGTACGCGCGGACAAACAGGTCGCGCAACGCCTGGTCGTTATTGGCAACGCCGCGCATGGATTGCACCCGATCGCCGGCCAGGGTTTCAATCTCAGTTTGCGTGATATCGCAACGCTGGCAGAGTTGATTTCAGACAGCATGAAGGACAAGAATAATTTTGACGCCGGCAGCAATCGCATTCTGGACGCATATTGCGACTGGCGTCGCCAGGACCAGGCAAAAACAATTGCGTTTACCGATGGCCTGGTACGAATATTCAGCAACCCGCTGCTGCCGGTGCGGCTGGCCAGGAATGCGGGCTTGTTGTTGTTCGATTTACTGCCTGGCACAAAATCCATGTTTGCGCGACACACCATGGGCAAAGCAGGACGACTACCGAGACTTGCCCGTGGGTTGAGCTTGCAATGAGCGACGCATTTGACATTGTCATTGTTGGCGGCGGCATGGTTGGTGCGGCGCTGGCAGCAATGTTGTCCGATACACGGCCGAATGTGTTGTCCATAGCGGTACTTGAGCCACGGACGCCAAAAAAACCGGGCCGGGATTTTGAGCTGCGCGTGTCCGCATTGTCACCGGCATCGCGCAACATTCTCGACTGCGCCGGCGCATGGCAGCGCATCGATGCATCCCGCATCGCCGCCTATCAGGGAATGCAGGTATGGGATGCTGCATCCACACCCGATCGTTTCGGTTCCATCAGATTCGACAGCGCTGATATGGGTATGCGTGAGCTCGGATATATCGTTGAGAACAACCGTATTCAGTTTGCACTGTTTGAACAAATCCGGAATCAGAAATCAGTCACAGTGATCGAATCCGGGCTTGAGAAACTGTCGATCGACGGTAGTGAAGCAGTTTTGGATATGGACGACGGGAAGCAGCTTCGTGCGGCTCTCGTCGTCGGCGCTGATGGTGCTGCATCACGCACGCGGGACCTTGTGGGTATTGAAAGCGGCGGCTGGGCTTATGAACAACGTGCGGTTGTCGCCAATATAGAAACAGAATTTGGTCACGGTGATACCGCCTGGCAGAGATTTTTGCAACACGGGCCAATTGCACTATTGCCACTTGCGGATGGTCGATGCTCGATTGTCTGGTCGACGACTCCCGAGCATGCCAGGGATTTGTGTGCCCTGTCTGAAAAAGAATTTTGCAATGCTGTCGCGGTTGCCAGTGATCATGTGCGTGGAGACATCGTATCCAGCAGTGCCTGCGCATCATTCCCGTTGCAAATGAGATACGCGAAACAATATTGTGCAGATCGAGTTGCGCTGATCGGCGATGCCGCGCATGCGGTGCACCCGCTGGCCGGGCAGGGCGTCAACCTGGGTCTGCTGGATGCCGCGGCTTTGTGCGAAGTTATCGAGCAGGCAGTTGCCCAGGGACTTTCTCCCGGTGATCGTCGTGTACTGCGTCGGTACGAGCGCTGGCGCAAGGGTGACAACGCGCTGACGATGATGTCCATGGATGCCCTGAATCGACTGTTTGGCAATGATGATTTGTTTGTATCGGCGCTCAGACGAGGTGGTCTTACCCTGGTCAACCGCGTGGCATTTATAAAAAATATTTTTTCCCGGTACGCCGCAGGTGACGGGGCGGACATGCCGGTGCGCGCACAGACCGTGAATCGTGACGACAACGTGTTATCGGGTTGATGGTTTCGGGTTTGAAAATCCGCTCGGCAGTAGTTGACGATGTTCCACTGATTCTGCAATTCGTACAGGGTCTGGCCGATTATGAAAAACTCGGCCACAAGGTTGTTGCGACGGAGGACAAATATCGCCAGACACTATTCGGTGAAGCACCGTCGGCGGAGGTATTGATTGCGGAAACCGACCGGCCTTTGGGTTTTGCCCTTTTTTGTCATAATTATTCGACCTTCCGCGCAAGCCCGGGCATTTTTCTGGAAGACCTTTATGTACTGCCGGAAAGCCGGGGTCTGGGCGTCGGTCGCGCGCTGCTGGCCAGGCTGGCGTTTGTGTGTCTGGAGCGCGGTTGCGAGCGACTCGACTGGGTAGTTCTGGACTGGAATGAGCCGGCAATCGAGTTTTATCACTCGCTTGGTGCACAATCACTGGATGACTGGTCCACGTTCCGGGTGTCCGACAAAGCGCTGCAAAACCTTGCTGCCCGGGAAGGGCGTGATGAACAATAGCCCCGTATTGTCGGGGGTGGGGCTCATGATGGTGTGTGTGGCAGCTTTGCTCAGTCTGGCTGCGTCGATCGGCGATGCGGCGGAGGAAAACGTGCGCACGATATTTGGCTATATCGAATACGCCCGCATTGGCTTGCCGCAACTCGAGATAAAGGCAAAACTGGATTCCGGCGCCGAAACATCATCGCTGGATGCACACAGCATCACGGTGTACAAGGAGGATGGACGGCGCAGGGTCCGTTTTACCGTCACAAATCGAAGTAACGGCGAGGAAATCTCCTTCGACGAGCCACTGGCACGACATGTTCGCATCAAGCAGCATGGCGGCGGCATTCAGCGTCGCCCCGTGGTCAGCATGGATATATGCCTGGGTGAGGGCTCGCGCACCGTGATGGTCAATCTGACGGATCGCAGCAACTTCATATACCAGTTGTTGCTGGGGCGATCTGCCCTGGAAGGTATTGCATTGATTGACCCGGCGCTGACCTTTACAAAAAGGCCGAGTTGCGTGGCGGGGATCGGCGATGAATAGGCGCCATGTATTCATCGTCGCGTTTCTGATCAGCATGGTTGGGCTGAGCATATTTTATTACAAGGTGCGCGGTCTGGGTTTCCCCTTGATGTCGGACGCTGAGATCAGTGCCTGGACAATTGAGGCAACGGTGCGTTTCGACGCCGGCCGGAGATCGATAAAGGTCGATCTGCGGATACCCGGCCAGATTCCCGGGTACTCAATACTGCAGGAAAACTTTGTCTCCCGCGGCTATGGGTTGAGTACGCGCGAGGAAAGTGGTGGTCGGGTTGCACAGTGGGCGGTACGCCGCGCTAAAGGCGATCAGGTGCTTTATTATCGGGCAGTAGTATATCGAGACCGTCATCGCATCGATGCCCCGGCCGAACCACTGGACCCGTCATCGATGCCTGTGCTCGGAGAGCCCTATGACACTGCGCTGGCTGCGCTGGTCGATGATGTGCGAGCACACTCTGCCGATGTGCCCAGTTTTACCGCTGAATTGTTGCGCCGGCTGAATGATCCGACACCGGATCCCTATGTCGACATGCTGCTGGATCAGGCCGACAGCGATAGCGACCGCGCACACCTGATCACGACATTGCTTGCGGGTGCGCATATACCGGCCCGGGTCGTACACGGCGTATTTTTGCAAACCCAGTCGCGCAGCACGAACATCGTATCCTGGCTGGAAGTCTACGATGGTCACCGCTGGCAGTATTTCAACCCGCAAAACGGCGAGTGGGGTTTGCCTCGCGATTTCCTGATCTGGTGGCACGGCAGCGATCCGATTGCATCGCTGGCCGGGGGCAGCGATCTCGACGTACGTGTTTCCGTTCAGCGTAACGTGGTTGATGCGATGGCTGTTGCAGAACGCCGCGCAGAACAGCGTGAGTCGCGCGTAGTGGACTTTTCTCTGTTCGATTTACCCATTCATACCCAGGCGGTGTATGGCGTCCTGTTGCTGATCCCAGTTGGCGCATTCATCATGGTTATCTTGCGCAATATCGTAGGTATCAGAACCTTTGGAACATTTATGCCGATCCTGGTTGCGCTTGCATTCAGGGAAACCCAGTTGGTCACCGGTTTGATTTTATTTACGCTTGTTGTTGCCCTCGGTTTGTCAATTCGGTTTTATCTTGAAAAGTTGCGGCTGTTGCTTGTGCCACGGCTGACGGTCGTTTTGATCGTAGTCGTGATGCTGATGGTGGGGCTCAGCATACTCAGCCACCGCCTTGGCCTGGAGACCGGCCTGTCGGTCGCATTGTTCCCCATGGTCATACTGACCATGTTTATCGAGCGCATGTCGGTAGTCTGGGAAGAAAGGGGGCCCGCTGAAGCCTCGATCGAGGGTGCCGGCAGCATGGTTGTAGCCTCCGTCGCGTACCTGTTCATGAGCCTGGATACGATCGAGTACCTGGTATTCGTTTATCCCGAATTACTGTTGATCCTGCTCGCGCTGACGTTGTTGATCGGACGCTATACGGGTTACCGCCTGTTCGAGCTGGTTCGCTTCCGCGAATTCCTGGAGCGCAAGGGCTGATGTTGCGCCAGATGGCAAAACAGCTGCGCGAGCAGGGCGTATTGGGTATCAATCGGCGCAACTGCGATTTCATCATGCGATACAACAACCGCAGCTTGTATCCGCTGGTCGATGACAAGCTCAAGACAAAAAAGCTTGCGATGCGTGCCGGTATGGCCGTACCGGAGTTATATGGTGTCGTCAGCAATCAGCACGATGCGGTACGTCTGGGGGATCTGCTCAAAGGACGCGATTCCTTTGTCGTAAAACCGGCGCACGGCAGCGGTGGCGACGGCATCATGGTGATTGCCGGCCGCCGCAAGGACTGTTACCGGACTGTGAGCGGGACTTCGGTGACGCACGGTGAGCTGGTGCATCACGTATCGAATACGCTGAGTGGCCAGTACAGTCTTGGCGGCAACGCCGACCGGGTAATTATTGAGTATTGTGTGCGTTTCGACCCGGTGTTCGATGCGCTGAGTTTCGAGGGCGTACCCGATATTCGCGTGATTGTTTTTTGTGGTGTGCCGGTGATGGCGATGGTGCGATTTCCCACCCGCATGTCACATGGCAAAGCCAATCTTCACCAGGGTGCAATCGGTGCCGGTGTCGACCTGGTCACCGGCAAAACCATGCGTGGTGTCCTGAAAAATCACATTGTCGAGGAGCACCCCGATACAGGAGTCCGCATCGACGGCCTGCATATCCCCGGCTGGGACAATATATTGCGTATGGCCTCGCGTTGCTATGAACTGACCGGTCTGGGTTATCTGGGGGTCGATATTGTTATTGATTGCAACAAGGGACCCCTGATCCTGGAGCTGAATGCGCGGCCGGGTCTGAATATCCAGCTGGCCAATTTCTGTGGGCTCGCCCACCGACTGGCGCAAGTCGAGCAGGCCGGTCTCGATGATGCGGGGGTGGAAGAATGGGTGCAGTTTGCAACTGGGAAGCTACTTTAAGCTAGGGTGTGATAATCGGCGCTTGATCAAACGGACACTGTCAAATTGCGTCCACCGGTTGAAACCGCAACCCAAAGTGGACATTACGGAAGCGTATCATTCGTGCGTTTCATCACTTGCTTCGTAACGAGTATCGACCAGAGCGTCGGAGAGACCGGCGAGGCGGCTGCACATTGGCGGATTTCAAACGGAAAACACATAGCAAGCGTGCAGAATGCCTTCAAGCAGTGAAATGCTCGATCAAACGCCGGTCCAAGAGACGGATTTGGGCAACCAGTTCGTTAACTTCCAATACCCTATTTGAATCAGATTTGGCGGCAAGCTATTACGCTCAAATTTATTGATTGTCAATCAAGTTAGCTTTCAAAACC